>JAPLFH010000040.1 GCA_026390815.1 Ignavibacteriales bacterium
AATAACATTTATAAGCAAGGATGGAAAGCTGAAAATTAAATTAGATGATAAGAATGAAAAGTTGATGGATCAGCAAGAAAAGGAAGTAACAGTAGGAATCCGACCGGAAGATATATCCGATACAAAGACAGATAATAAAAATATGCAGCAGATAGAAGCAACGCTAGAAGTGGTAGAGCCGATGGGAAATGAAATCTTCTTATACTTTACTCTGGCAGATTCGCAAATAATAGCAAGAATACCGGCAAGAGAAAAACCAGATGTAGGGAAGAAGGTAAATTTATATCTGAACTTAGACAAGCTTCATTTCTTTGATAAAACTCTGGAAACTAAAATTTAATTTATTTTATTCATTAACTATAACAAACATTTCCATTGAGTTATTACCTACATGGTTTCTTCTAATTATTTCTGTTTTGTTTATTGATATATTTTTCTATTTTCGCATATCAAAAGATCACAATAAACATATATATAAACATGATTGCTATCATTTCTGGTTTTGCAGCAGGTTTTTTGCATGTTCTTTCAGGTCCAGATCATTTGGCAGCTATTGCACCATTAGCAGCAGAAAAGAGGAAGTCAACCTGGAATATTGGTTTACGCTGGGGATTGGGGCATACTTCCGGTGTATTTATTATTGGCGTGCTACTAATTATTTTTCGCGATCTTATTCCATTTTATATTTTCTCTTCTTTTAGCGAAAAATTGGTAGGCATCATTTTAATTGGGATTGGTTTATGGGGATTACAAAAAGTATTTACCAATAAAATACATGTTCATGAACATGAACATAATGGAATTACTCACAAGCATTTCCATTCTCATACACACACTGCAAATAATGATAAGCCTTCTACTCACTTTCATACTCATACTGCGCTTGCAGTTGGTTTATTGCATGGGTTAGCCGGAAGCTCTCACATTTTTGGTGTTTTACCAGCTCTTGCATTTTCCAACAAGGTACAATCAATAGAATATTTAATTTCATTTGGAATGGGAACAATTTTAGCTATGATGGCATTTTCTCAGCTTATTGGCATATCATCAAATTATTTTGTTAATAAACAAATAAATTTCTATAAAGGATTAATGTTCGGATTTAGTATTGTTGCAATTGGAGTTGGAATTGTCTGGATATTTATTTAAAAAGCAGGATCTTCAAAAAAATAATTATGCACGAATCAAGTATAGCACAAAAAATTATTGAGATCGTAAAAGAAAATTTAGATTTACAGGATATAAATAAATTAAGTTCTATAAAAGTTAAAATTGGAAAATTGAGCAACATCTTTCCAAACGCACTATTATCAGCTTTTAATTCTATAATTGATAACACTCCTTTTTATAAGACTAAACTCGATATCGAGATTTCTCCAATTGTTTTGAAATGCGGTAATTGTGACTTTGTTTTTTCAGATGAAGATTTCATTTTCAATTGTAAAAAATGCGGTAGCAATAATTTATCCGTTATTACCGGCGATGAACTTGAATTAAGTGAATTAATTTTAAATTCTTAATTGTGGTGAAAAATGACGGTTATTAAAATTGAGCGGAAAATTTTAGAAAAGAATGATGCAATTGCCGGAGATTTAAAAAAATATTTTAATGATAGGAATATTTTTGTAATAAATCTGTTAAGCTCACCCGGATCCGGCAAAACAAGCATTATCGAGAGAACGATCATTAATAGTAGATATGATTTTAATATTGCTGTAATAGTGGGAGACGTTCAGACGGATAATGATGCAAAGCGGGTTGCCGAACTAAAAACTCCTGTTGTACAAATAATAACAAACGGGGCATGTCATCTGGAAGCTAATTTAATCCGCGATGCTGTTAATAATTTAAAGCAAAAAATTGATTTATTGTTCATCGAAAATGTTGGAAATCTTGTATGTCCGGCTGGTTTCAATTTGGGTGAGGACATAAAAGTAATTGTTGCCAGTACAACTGAAGGGGATGACAAACCGCTTAAATATCCGGTTGCGTATAGAAATTCAGAAGCGCTAATTATCAATAAAATTGATCTATGTCCCCACCTTAATAGCAATGTAGACATTTTAAGAAAAAATGCTCTTTTAATAAATCCTAAGCTAAAAGTTTTCGAAACTTCTTGCACAACCGACGAAGGTATTACCAAATGGATCGATTGGTTAAAATTGAATCTTAAAAAAAAATGAAAAAAAGAATGCAAATATCTATTCAAGGGATTGTACAAGGTGTTGGATTTCGTCCATTCATTTATAAACTTGCTTCCCAATTAAATATTAATGGATTTGTATTAAATTCTAATTCCGGAGTTTTTATTGAAATAGAAGGCGATTCAGTTTCTTTGCAAAATTTCCTTACAAGATTACATTCCGAAAGACCAGTTCATTGTGAAATAACTAATCTTGAATTTTCCTATTTAGACATTTACGGTTATAAAAACTTTGAAATAAAAGAAAGTTATTGTGCAGGAAATGATTTAACATTAATCCTGCCCGATATTGCAACCTGCAAAGATTGTCTAAATGAATTGTATGATCCATCAAACCGTCGTTATCTCTATCCATTTATCAATTGTACTAACTGTGGTCCTCGTCTTTCGATTATACATAGTTTACCATACGATAGACCAAATACTTCTATGAAATTATTTAAGATGTGTGATAAGTGTAAAGAAGAATATGAAAATCCTGATAACCGAAGATTTCATGCTCAACCGATTTCTTGCTACGATTGCGGTCCTACTCTTTCGCTCTTTAACTCTGCCAGTGCTTCCCTTTGTAATAATTTGGAAGTAATAAAAAAAGCAGTTCAGCTCATCAAAGAAGGAAATATTGTTGCTATAAAAGGGATTGGCGGTTTTCATCTTGTGGTTGATGCGACTAACGAAAAAGCAATACTAAGATTACGGCAAAGAAAATCCAGGGAAGAAAAACCGTTTGCTTTGATGTTCTCCAACTTGAATCAGGTAAAACAAGCATGTGCTGTGGATGAATTGGAAGAAAAAATACTATGTTCTGTGCAATCACCCATTGTTCTTTTAAAAAAGAAGATGAACTTTTTGATTGCAAAATCTGCTGCTCCTTCAAATCCGTACCTTGGCGCGATGCTACCGTATTCCCCGCTTCACCATCTTTTAATGCATGAACTGAGGACACCGATTGTTGCTACCAGCGGAAATCTATCAGAAGAACCAATTTGTTATGACGAGATTGAAGCTCTTAATAGACTACACGGAATTGCCGATTTTTTTCTTGTTCATAATAGACCGATTGTTCGACCCTTGGATGATTCTATCATTAAAATTGTAATGAATAGACCAATGCTGTTACGCCGTGCTCGTGGGTTTGCGCCGCTTCCTATTATAAAACAAATAAACAATAGTATTCTTTCAGATAAGTATGGCAACCTGGTTGCTCTCGGAGCACATCAAAAAAACACTATATCATTTATTAAAAATGGTAACATTTTTGTAAGCCAGCACATTGGAGATCTTTCTACATTAGAGGCGAACTTAAATTTTGAAAATGTGTATAACGATTATAAAAATCTTTATAAGATTGATAATGAAAATGTTGTTTGTGATCTGCATCCGGATTATACAGCCACAAAATTTGCTAAAACAAATTTCCAAAATCATATTTCAGTTCAACATCATATTGCTCATCTTGCGTCTTGTAAATTAGAAAATCAAGTTGAAGGCTCCGCACTCGGTGTTGCCTGGGATGGAACCGGTCTCGGTTTAGATGGAACAATTTGGGGAGGCGAATTTTTTCTTTGTGATGAAAACAGCTTTAAGCATTTAGCTCAGTTCAGAAGGTTTAAACTTCCGGGCGGTGATAAAGCAATCAAAGATATTAGGCGTTCTACAATAGGAATTTTATTTGAGTGTTATGGAGACCAACTTAAATCTTTTGAAAAGATTGCAGGAATTAGATATTCAAATAAAGAGCTTAAATTATTCTTTAACATTTTGCAAAAAAATATTAACTGCTTTACTACATCCAGTGTGGGAAGATTATTTGATGCAATATCATATCTGTTAGGCATCGTAGAAAAATCTTCGTTTGAAGGGCAGGCAGCTATGATGTTAGAATATGCGGCTGATCCTTGTGAAAGCTCTTCATATCCATTTAATTTTATAGCGGATGAAGAGATTATTGATTGGGAACCAATGCTCGATAAAATTCTGGAAGATATCCGAGTAAAAAAATCGCCCGGTACCATTTCTGGCAAATTCCATAATACACTTGTTGAAATTATCCTCTATATGGCAAATTATTTCCGGCAAGAAAAAGTTATTTTAAGCGGTGGGTGTTTTCAAAATGTATTATTGCTCGAAAAGACAATTAAAAAACTGCAAGCGGAAAAAATTAAAGTCTACTGGCACCAGCTTGTTCCAACTAACGATGGCGGAATATCATTCGGGCAAATCGCCTATGTTTTAAGTAAATCTAAAAAAGAAATCAACAAACAGGGAAATCAAAATGTGTTTAGCAATTCCAGGTAAAATAATTTCAATCGATGATACACAAGAATCGCCACGAATGGCAAAAGTAAATTTTGGCGGAGTTATTAAATCTGTTTGTATTGATTGGTTACCCGATGCAAAATTGGGAGAATATGTAATGGTGCACGTTGGTTTTGCTATTTCAAAAGTTGATGAAAAAGAAGCAGAAGAAAATCTAAATTTAATAGTTGAAATGGAAGAAGAGTTAAAGAAAAGAATTGAAAAATAGAATTAAGAATGAAAGGGAACAGAAGAGTTAAATATATTTCAAATGCTCAAAAATTTTAATTTATAAACTACTATGCGTTTTATTGATGAGTATAGAGACAGTAAGATCATCAGAGTTTTAGCTGAAAAAATTAAATCTATTTCTAAAAACAGTTGGTCGATTATGGAGGTATGCGGAGGTCAAACTCATACAATTTTAAAGTATGGGCTGGAAGAGTTACTTCCTGATAAAATATCGTTGATTCATGGTCCTGGATGTCCGGTATGTGTTACATCAGTGGAAGTAATTGATAAGGCACTTTATTTGGTTTCTAATTTCGATGTTATTCTTGCTTCTTATGGAGACATGCTTAGAGTTCCGGGTTCTAATAATGATTTACTAAAAGTTAAAGCTTCCGGTGGTGATGTTCGAATAGTATATTCTCCCATAGATGCATTAAAAATTGCTGAAGCCGAAAAAGAGAAAGCGGTTGTGTTTTTTGCTGTTGGATTTGAAACAACTGCACCAGCTACTGCCCACGCAATTAAACTGGCAGAAAAAAAAGGAATACATAATTTTTTTACACTCTGTGCCCATGTTCTTATTCCACCGGCTATTGAAGCTATTCTTTCTTCAGATTCTGTAAAAGTAAATGGATTGATTGCGCCCGGACATGTTTGCAGTATCATAGGGTATAATTGTTTTGAACCGATTTCATTAAAGTATAAAATCCCTATAGTAATAACCGGCTTTGAGCCAATAGATATAATTCAAGGAATCTTACTCAATATAATTCAATTAGAATCCGGACGGCACACGGTTGAAAATCAATATTCGCGTACAGTTAGGAAGGAAGGAAATCTGTATGCGAAAAAAATAATGGATGAAGTTTTTGAGATTATTGATAGAGATTGGCGTGGGATAGGAATTATTAAAGACAGCGGTTTAAAATTAAAACAAGACTATTCTGATTATGATGCGGAAATTGTATTTAATTTGAATGTGGTTCCTTCGAATCAAAAATCTAATTGCATTGCCGGAGAAATCCTTCGTGGAATTAAGAAACCAATTGAGTGTGCTGAATTTGGAAAAGCTTGTTCACCCTCTTCACCAGTTGGTGCACCAATGGTTTCTTCGGAAGGTGCATGCGCAGCTTTTTTCAAATACAAACGTCAGCCAATTTAGTTGCAATGTTTTTACAGAACATAATTTATTTTATTATCCATTTCAAGTTCGGCATTTGATATTAAAATTAACGTATAACTTTAGTTGGCTTTTTTCTCGGGAATATTAAATGAAAAAAAAAGAAACACCAGACTTTGCTATGCAATGTCCAATTCCTATTTCAAAGACTGATAAAATTTTACTTGCACACGGAAGCGGTGGCTTATTAACCCATCAGCTTATTCAAAAAGTTTTTTTACCGGCTTTTCAATCTGAATTACTAAATGTTCAGCACGATGGAGCAATATTTACAATTGATAATCAAAGATTGGCTTTTACAACTGATAGTTACGTTGTCCAACCAATTTTTTTTCCGGGTGGTGATATTGGAAAATTAGCTGTGAATGGAACTGTAAACGATCTTTCTGTGTGCGGAGCAAAACCGCTTTATATTTCCACCAGCTTCATTATTGAAGAGGGTTTTCCAATGGAAGATTTGTATAAGATTGTAAAGTCAATAAAGGCTGCTGCTCAAGCATCCAATGTTGAGATTGTTACTGGTGATACGAAAGTGGTTGAACATGGCAAAGGAGATAAAATTTTTATTAACACTTCCGGAATTGGTAAAGTCTATGATGGGATCGAAATTTCTCCCGGGAGAGTTTGTAAAGGCGATGTTATTATTCTAAGTGGTTCGATAGCGGATCATGGGATAGCCATTCTTGCAGCCAGGGAAGAACTTGGATTTGAAACAACAATTGAAAGCGATACGGCTTCTTTAAATGAATTAGTCGAGAACATTCTTATTTGTTCGAAAGACGTTCATATGATGCGGGATCCAACTCGGGGAGGCTTATCAAGTGCATTAAACGAAATAGCTGAAGCATCTCAATTGGGAATTGAAATAGATGAGAACAAAATTCCAATAAAGGAAGAAGTTAAGGGCGCGTGCGAATTATTAGGTTTTGATCCGTTATATATTGCCAATGAAGGAAAACTCCTTGTCTTTGTTCCTAAGAAAGATGCTGAAAATGTTCTGAGAGTAATGCGCTTGCAAAGACTTGGTAAAGATGCTGTAATTATTGGCGGCATGGTTGAAGATCATCCTGGTGTTGTAGTTATGAAAACCTTAATTGGAAGTAAGAGGATTGTTGATATGCTTTCCGATGACCAACTGCCCAGGATTTGTTGATATCATTTTTATGCTGTGCAGGTATTAAAATGCAATTAGCCCGAAAAATTTTTATTCAAAAAGGTAATGTTTGTGCACATCTTTATATTCGGGTTCTTCTTCCTCTTCATTTGAAAACAAGGGTAGTTCTATCTTAAAAGTACTGCCTTTGCCAACTATACTTGTTACACTAATTGTCCCATCATTCTTCTTAATAATTTCCTTTACAAGGTTCAATCCAAGACCCGTACCAATCTGCTCCATCTGTTTTGCTTCTTTTGTTCTGTAGAATTCATCGAAGATATGCTCTAAATCTTTTTCTTCAATTCCAATGCCCGTATCCGAAATAGAAAACCCAAACGAATGTTTCTTCATAAATGGCTCAACATTTACAGCACCACCACAGGGTGTATATCGAATAGCATTACTTAATAAATTATCTAAAACTTTCTCCATTCCTACTTTATCAATCTCCACTTCTTTTAATTTACCTGATGAAATAACAAAAAGTTTTATTCCTTTTGCTAAAGCAGAAGATTGTTGTTGTATTACTAATTGCCACATCCATTCTTCCATGTTAACTTTTTCTAAGACAGGTTTTTCGGTTAAAAGATTATATTGTGTTATCATTATCATTTCTTTAACCATTCCCAAAACTTGATCAGATCTTCTTTCCGCTCTTTGTACTAAATCAAATACTTCCGGTTTAAGATCGTTTTTATACAAATCTTTTACAACTTCCAGTGTGCTTTTGATAGCAGTTAAAGGGGCTTTAATTTCGTGAGCAGCAAATCTGAATGTTTTACTTCTCTGTTCGATAGATTTTTCAAGAAGATCATTTTTCTCATCGATAATTTTTTTAAGGCTCCGGTATCTAAGCATAAAATTGTTAATAATGTAGATGCCAGAAAAGTTAATTATATAAAATGCGGATAAGGATACAATAAGCATAGAAAGAGGAACTGAAACTGACAGAAGTGTGTATTGAGCTACTACATTAAAATATTCGAGAATGGACCAGATGGTAAACAGTAAAGCAGCAAAAGTAGCATTAATATAAGGTAGAACTGTCCCCGGGAATAATATCCCCGATAAAATTACATGAACGAGATATAAGAAAAAAAATGGATTATCCACTCCTCCAGAATAATGAATAAGAAATGAGATTAATATCAAATCCAAAAATATTTGAACTTCAGCAAAAGCTAATTCAAGAATTGCATTTTTTTGCGGTAGATGTTTCCATAGAAAGAAGTATATCAAATTTAATACAACCAATATTGAAGCAACGAATAGCATTTCTGTGTATGCTATTTTAAAGTGAAACATTCCTTGACTAATAGGTACAGAAGCCAAAACCCCGAATACTGCAATCCATCTTAAGTTAACATACCAGCCAATACGTGTTCTAAGATCCTCCACGGTATAAAATGGTAAGGAAATATTTATTGAAAACGTAGTGAACATATTTAGTTGATTAGGTTACAAAATTATTAAAGAATAATTCAATTTTCTTTTGGACAACATTGGTTGTTTCTTTGTCAAATTGTAAAGTGCCTGGTTGAATTCCAATATATAAAAATTTTAACTCCTGTAAGATGCCCAGGTATTCCTCTATCATTTTTATTGAGAATGTATGCGTACTAATACTCAGAGAATCAATTTTGTCCGCTGGTAATAATATTATTTCACCTGTTTCTCCACCCCAATTAATGGCATCAATAAAAACTATTACTTTTGCATTCAAATTTAATATTTGCTGCAGATAATTTTCTGGGTTAGTACCAGCTTCTATAAAATGAGCTTTACTAAATTGAGAGATTAATTGAAGTTTATCAATGAAGATTAATCCAGCTATATCATCACCTCTGGATGGATTGCCTAGCCCAACAAAAACGATCTCCTGAGGATTAAAATCAGATAGAATTTCCGAAAGTTCTTTTAGGTTCACTTCAAACCGTGTTTAAATTGAATGGTGACTGAAAAAATGCTCCTTTAAACTTTCTAATTAAAATTCATCTGCAACTACAACCGTATGCCGGCATTTCGGGCAGACTTCCTTTATATAATCTTCTCTTCTTATTTTACTTTTGGACACTGATGTTTCAGAATCAAAAAATTGTCTTTGCATTTCAAGTAAAAAGTTGGGATGAGCAAATGCTTTAGCTCCTAATCTTTCTTTTATCCACAATAGGTGATCGCGGCAAGCTATAATTTCTCCGCATATTTCACAATAAACAATTTCTTTTTCTAATGTTTCAAATACTTCGGGTGCAGTTGTTGAAGTTACAGCCATTGAATAATTGTTGGATAATTTAATGCCTTTTTGAGTGATACATTTTTCTTCGCATTGTCCGCAGTTTATGCAGGAGCAATAATCTATACAAAGAGTACGTGTCAATGTGTTTTTATCATCAACAATTTTTATTGCTGCGGGCGGACATACCTGTGCACACGTACCACAACCGACACAATACTCTTTATAATATTTGGGGTATCCTCTAAATTGCACCGGTGCTTTATAAGCTACCGCAGGAAACTTAGTTGTGTAAGGTTTAGTAAAAAAAGAGTTAAGCGCTTCTTTTATTTCCCGAACTTTTGGTAAATACATCTTTTGATTTCTCCTAAAGCAGAATTAACAATAAAGTTTTAATAAATCAGCACCTTTATTAATTTCCAGGGAATTTCCTAAGTAGTAATTCTATTATTCAATTGTATTTTTCAACTAAAGATGTGTCCCTCGTTTTTTCCGGTTGTAACCGTTTCATCTTTTAGGTCATTGTCATCAGCATAGCTGTCAATAATAGATTCTTTAGTCAATTTAATTCCACTTCTATGGGATGCTCTTGCAATTGCATGCGCAGCCACAGGTGAAGTTAGAAAAATAAATGCAATTCCAAGAAGAGCCTTAAAACCAAAACTTGTAAATCCTTGAATAATAAAAACGCCAAATAAAATTCCCGCAGACCCGAATGTTACACATTTGGTGGCTGCTTGCAGACGATTATACACATCGGGAAGTCTTACTAATCCAAGTACGCCAAGAAAATCAAAAGCGACTCCAATACAAATAAAAATATAGCCGATTGTTTCGTTAATCATCTAATTGCCTCCCTTCTAAAATTTTTGCAAAAGCAATTGAAGCAACAAAGCTTAGTAATGCCCAAATTAATCCAATATCCATAAAGAATCCTTCTTTATAATAAAGTCCCATCAGGGCTAACATTCCAATTATCAGTACGCCAAGAATATCAACTGCTATGATTCTATCTGCAGGAGATGGTCCGAACATTACCCTGTACAGAATAAACAAAGTGCTAAAAAGAATAACGTTGATTAGCTTGAAAATAAGTTCACCAGTGTAAAAGAAAAAGTTGAAGTAAATAAATCCCAATATTAATATTAATCCTATGGTCCATCTTATAATTCTCATTCGAATACCTCCTTCAAAATTTTCTCGAACATAGCAGAAATAATTCGAGTATTTTCTTTAATATCTGCCGGATCTTTAGAAAGAACATCTATCCAATGAATGTAGTATTCATTTTTATCAGGATTAATATCAACAGACATTGTTCCGGGTGTTAACGTTATTGAGTTTGCAAGTATGGTCCTTGCCGAATCCTTAGTTAAGTCGGTTTTTATTTTTACAATTCCTGGTTTAATTGGCAGCTTTGGATGGATAACAATATATGCAACATGAAGGTTTGCCTTAATCATCTCCCAAATAAACACAAAAAAATATTTGATTATAAAAACAAACCTGATAAATAGATTTTTCTTTTTTTCAGTAGTTACCAGGAAATGACCTGCAATTAAGCTGACAATAATTGAGAGAAATATTCCAGCAATAACCTCTTGAATGTCCACAATATTTGTCAGGGCAATCCAGATAAGAAACGATAAAACAAAAACAATAATTCTGCTGCGGTTTTCAGTTTTCATCTTTATCTTCCCATTACTAAGTTGATGTATTGTGTCTTGTTCATAATATTGTTTACAACAGGATCGAGAGTTACTTCCCTAATTCCAGGGATGATCAATAAGCTTGAAAGCAAACAAAGAGAGGCTAAAACGATCATTGCAGATTTCATTCTCCACCCGATTTTAACATCGGAGTGCTCCACCAGGTTTTCCCCTCTAAATCCATATCTTTGTACTTTCATAAATGAAGCAAGTGTAAGTATGCTTCCAATTACCGCAAGCAATGCATAAACTGGTTGGTTGGATTGAATTGCAGCGATAATAATTATAAGCTTACTAAAAAAACCATTAAAGGGAGGGATTCCGGAGATTGATAATGAAGCAATAAGCGAAGTTCCGGAAGTTACAGGAAGAAGTTTAGTAAGATCTCCCATTTTTTTTAAATTGCGTGTTCCCAAAACCATCTCTATTGTACCTGCATTATAAAACAGCAATGATTTAAATATAGCATGGTTTAATAAATGGAAGACCGCTCCAAGAATTCCCAACGGTGTGGCTAATCCAATCCCAAGCAAAATATAACCTATCTGGCTAATGCTATGATAAGCTAACAGTCTTTTTAAATCCCATTGACCAATTGCCAGAAAAACCCCAACTATGATTGAGACAGCACCCATAATTAGAAAAACCGTTAAAAATATTTGCGGTGCTCCAAGAACATTATAAAAGATTCTGATTAGGACATAAATGCCAAGAGCTTTTATTAAAACACCGGAAAGCATTGAAGAAATTGGTGCCGGTGCAGATGAATGTGCATCCGGAAGCCAGGCATGAAATGGCATTGCGGCTGCTTTTAATCCAAAACCCGCCATAAACAAACTGCCAATCCAAATTGTAATTTTAGGATTTACATGTGTGATCATCTCAGCGATTTTTGCCATATTTAAATTGGAGGTAGCGCTATACGTAATTGCTATACCAACCAAAACAAGGATAGAAGAAAGAGAACCCATAACAGCATATTTAAATGATGCTTCAAACTCTTCGGCTTTACCACCAAATGCTACAAGAGCAAAAGCGGCAAATAATGCTATTTCCATAAACACAAATAAATTAAATAAGTCGCCAGTGATAATAACACCATTCATTCCGGTAACTAAAAGATTGAAGAGGGCATAATATTTCCAATCTTCCCCAAGATGCCTGATATAATTAACAGAGAACAGGATTGATGTAAAAGAAATAACGCTAACCATAACTAACATAAAAGAAGAAAATGAATCTTGTACAAGAACAATTCCATACGGAAGCTTCCAGTTGCTCATTGAGTAGGTAATAGTTTCAGATCCAACACTTATGAATGAAAAGAAAGAAAGAACCAGCAAAGCTATAGAAGCAACAAATGATAGGATTACAGCCCAGTCATCTTTTATACCGCCAATTAGGGTAATAAGAAATGCTGCTAGTAAAGGAATTACAACAAAGTAAGGTAATATCATCCTTGCAGCCTCCTTATTTTTGTTATGTCAAAAGTCTTATATTTTTCTAATAAACGAATGGCAAGTGCTACAAGCATAGCTGTTGTACCCAATTCAATCACAATAGAAGTAAGAACCAAAGCTTGCGGCAATGGATCGACCATTTTTTCAATCTTTTTTCCTTCAGTTAAAATTGGATAAATGGAATTGTTTCTATATGCAATTAATATTAAAAATAAATTTGCAGCATAACCCATTATTCCAATAGAAAGAATTATCTTAACCAGATCACGCTTGGTTAGAACACCATACAATCCAACTAAGAAAAGAGCAAAGCATAGAAGATAAATAATCATTCGTCCTCTCCTTTTTCAATTTTGAATTTTGCCAGAACCCAAACAACTAAGAATAAGGACAACGCCACTTTAATACCGATAATAATATTTAACGGAAGTATTGTTCCTGAGCTTATTAAATGAAATAGTTTTCCATGATCAATAAAATTTGCTAAAAATGCTCCGCCAAATCCAATGCCTAAAATACCAACAACAAGAAATAATGTGGCACTGGTCGATTCAAGATCGTAAAGAAGTTCTATCTTCAACCATTTACTTGTTTCGTCTCTGCCATATGCAAGCATAAAGTTTAAAAAAGCTAAGGCAAAAACTACACCTCCACCAAATCCACCTCCAGGTGTCAGGTGCCCGTGAAAAATAATATAGAAACTATAAAGAATGATTACCCAAACCGTTATTCTTGTTACAGTCTTAACTATAAGGGTCATTCCATTATTTTGATTCATCGTTTCTCTCCTTATGGCTGGCTTTGGACTTAGATTTAATCCTCAAAATTGTAAGTGTTCCTAAAATTGCCGTGAATAGAACTGTTACTTCACCCAAAGTATCGTACGCTCTATAATCCAGCACTATTGATGAAACAAGATTAGCCGCACCGGTTTGTGCAGCTCCGTTGTCAAGATAGTATTGTCCGATACTCATTATTGGCTGCCCAAATGGAGGTAAAAGTTTAAATACTGAAATACTTAAATAGAAAATTGCAGCCAGAGTAATTATTGTAACTCCAATTAAAATCTTGTTTACCTTTGACGGCTCTTCATTGTGATATTCCTTTTTAATGAAAGCTTTAATAAGAATAATTAAAGCAAAAATTTCAAAAAGAAATTGGACGATAGCAAGGTCCGGTGCTTGAAGAAAAAGAAAAGACATTGAAACACCCAGCCCTACAACACCAACTGCAATAATTGAAGAAAGAATATCTTTTATTTCAAGCGCAACAATAGAAGCAACTATCATAAAGCAGAGGATAAATATTAACCATGTTTCTATGGGCATTACACTCTCCGTTTTATTTATTTTTATATGAATAAAATGAAAATCAAAAATCCCAGTGTTAAGTATAAAATATAAAGCTGTAACTGTCCCGGATGTGCCTTTTGAAAAACATCAGAAAAAGCAAAAGTAGATTTCGAACCGATACTATATAAATCAAAATACTTTTTTTCAGCCCAATTGTAGATGTAACGAATCGGAATCATATTTCTAATCTCATTGTAAAATGCTGTTCCAGAAATTCTGAATTTTTCTGACGGCGACATTCCGCCTAAGTAGACTTCATCATACCTAACCTTACTGGTGGAAAGATAAATGATTAATCCAACAATGAATGCTATTCCAAACAAAATGAAAATTATTTGCGGATTGTATAAGCCAATAAATTGTGGCAGAGGCAATTGGCTATCTAATAAAACCGGATAAATAAATTTGTTCAGCGGAATTTGTATAGCGAATATTCCGAAAAGCAAACAAAGAAAAGAGAGCAACCCGGTTGCAATCCACTGATTTGCTGGCGCCTCTTTAATATTATCATAAATTTGTGGGCGCTTACCAAGGTAAATGGCGTGCAGAAATTTCATGAAACTGGCTAATGTTAATGCGCTTCCGAACACTGCAAGAATTAAACAGATGAGTAGCCAAATTTGATATCCGGGAGATAAGTCCCTTGTTTTTTCAAGAAGTCCCTGATAAATCATCCATTTAGAAAAGAATCCGTTGAAAGGCGGAATGCCAGAAATTGAAAGCGCTCCAACCAAAGCCATAACAAATGTAGCCGGCATTTTTTTACCCAAGCCCCCAAGGTTATCTAAATCATTCGTGCCGGTTTGTTTTTCAACTGAACCTAAAGATAGAAAAAGATTCGATTTGTAAATAGTATTATTGATCATATGAAAAAGTCCGCCGGCAAAGGCTAAAACACTACCGCTGCCAACCCCCATAATCATATATCCAACCTGGCTGACGGCATGATAGCCCAGAAGTTTTCTTCCATTGTGCTGATTCATCGCCATCATTACAGCGGTGATTACAGTAATTGCACCCAGAGAAATCAGTAACATATTAATTAAAATATCAACAATAAATAAAGATGTTACCATCCGTGCGAGAAGATAAATACCCAATAATTTGTCTAATGAAGAAGGAAGGAGTGCAACACTTTCTATTGGGGCATCTTTACTGAAATCCGGAACCCAAGTATGCAATGGAAAACCGCCAGCTTTAGCGAATGATGCTACCAGCAAAAAGAAAAAAGCTATGTATGATAATTCTCCGGTTAAAGGTAGTTGGAAATTTTTTAGCATCCATCCAGTCTCAGGTTTTAAAAACCACATTATTACTAATCCCATTATTAAAAAAGCGTCGCTTCCGCCTACTATAATGAAAGTTTTTTTGGCAGTGGAAGGTGCTTCTTGAGTCTTTCCTAACAAAGCAAACATATAAAGAGCTAAACCAGAGAGTCCCCAAAAAATTAAAAAGCTTATAGAGTTTTGGCTTACAACAGTTCCATTACAAAATGCAAGTGTAAGCGGATATAGAATAAAAAATCTTTTTTCTATTGCTTTAGAAATACCCTTCAATGAAAAGATTAGAATAATAATACTAAGAAGCTGAATGAAGATTAAAACAAATAAACTCATCTGATCCGCAGCAAAAACAACATTATTAAATAATATCAGGTTTTCTGCCGGCGATGTATAAAGCTTATGAACTATAACAAATGAAAAGAGTATTGTAAGGAAAGTAAGAACCTTTCTTACTATAACTGGTAAGAAGATATTTAATACCGCTATTCCAAAAGGAATATAAACAAGTATAGCCAGCTCATTTTCCAGCATTACTCTCTCTCCTAAGTTGTTCGGTTTTTGCTTTTGATAATTTCAGCAGATCTATATTAAATGGATCTCTATTTACGTTCTTAATCTTAATTGATCTTTCAGTGCAACAGTAACAAGGATCGACAGATGCTAGTGTGATCAAGGCGTCGGCGATAGGTATTCCTTTGCAAGATGCTTCAAAAGTTGGAATATTAACATAACTTGGTGCTCTAACTTTATGTCTAAGTGGACGGTTTGTTCCATCTGTTTTTACGTAATGAAATACTTCACCACGCGGGGCTTCGTATCTGCCAATTCCTTCACCCGGAGAAATTTCTTTTACATTATTTAGAATTGGTCCATTTATAGTTTTTAATTTATCTAAACACTGTCGGACAATTTTTATTGATTCCAATGTTTCGAGAACACGAACAACCAATTTATCATAAACATCACCATTACTTAAAACGATTTCGTTGAACTCCACAAGATCATAGGCATCAGTTGGTTCATCCTTTCTAACATCAACAGAAATGCCTGATGCCCGTGCAGTTGGACCTACTGCACAGAAATCTATTGCTGCCTGTTTTGAGAGAATGCCGACATTTTTTAACCTTGAGTGAAGAACGGGATCATCATTGGCGGCTTTTGCAATCATATCCATCTTCTTATCCAGTTCACTTAAAATATTCAGCAATTCCGGAATGGAATCAGGAATAACATCTTTTGAAACTCCTCCAACTCTCATCATTCCATAATGATTCCTGTTCCCGGAAATAATCTCAAACATTTGAAGAACAGGTTCCCGCCATTTCCATGCCCACATCCAAAGAGTATCATACCCGATGAAATGACCCGCTAACCCTAACCAAAGAAGGTGGCTATGAATTCTTTCAAGTTCTCCAATCAGAGTTCGTATATAGCGCGCACGCAATGGAATTTCAATATTATCTACATCTTCAATCGCATGCACACAGGCAAGCGGATGGGAGGTTGAACAAATACCACAAATTCTTTCAACCAGATAAATTGATTGAGTAAAACTTTTGGTCTCTGAAATAAATTCATGTCCGCGATGCATCCATCCGATTTCCAAATCAATATCAACTACTTTTTCACCATCAACAATCAAAGTAAAATATTCTGCTTCCTCCAACAGCGGATGGAAAGGACCAACAGGAATAGTGTTATTGTTCATAATTTATCCACTTGAAATATTTATATTCTTTTTTGCTACGATAGCTTAGTAATCCTCAAAGGTTGTCTTAATCCCTTTGGATGATTGCCGGTTAATAGTAGCTCTTTTCTTGGATGTCCTTCAAAATCAATTCCGAACAAGTCGAACATTTCTCTTTCAATCCACTCGGCACCTTTTACAATTGGTGTAATAGAATTCATCCTTGGATTTTTCTTATCAACTATAATTATTCTTGGACAAAAATAATCACCAGTTTCATCGTGAGAGAAATGATATAAAACCTCCAAGCCATTATAAACTTCAGTTGCTGTAGCTGTTGATAACCTGCATCCTAAACCAGTAAAAAGATAATCTGCAACTTCCCGGACATTTTCATTTTTTACTTCAAAATAAAGTCTCTTTTTCTTTTTAATAATGTTAAAGATTTTATTTTGCATTCGATTTAAGAATTCTTCGGTTCTATCCATTTAAAACCTCCATAAGTTTTGCCACACCTTCAATCATTGCTTCCGGTTTTGGCGGGCATCCGGGGATGTACATATTAATAGGGATTACATCTTCGCGTTTAGGTACAATATTATAGCTATCCTTAAAGCAGCAGCCTGAAGCTGGACAGGTTCCTACAGCGACAACAAAAACTGGCTTTGGTGCTTGCTCATATATTTTTTTAATCTTGGGCGCAATCTTTTGATTTATTACTCCGCTTAAAAGCAGAACATCGGCATGTCTAACTGAACCCACTAATTTGATCCCGAATCTTTCCAAATCATATTTTGGTGTAAGCAGGTCTAAAATTTCAATATCACAATTATTACATGGCGAACCGCTTACGTGAAATACCCAGATTGATTTTGCTAATCGTTTGTTGTACCAGCCCATCAGTACCTCATCAGATTGATTCATTATTTAATATTTGTTTTTCCTAATAATCAAATCAACATTAAAAAAATTAAAATGTTGATCTTTTAGTAACCGAATACTGCCAGGATTACTGCAATAAAACTTAACCCGGCTGCATAACGCCAGAAAAAATTAAGCGCAGTATCTATGCGAATTCTTGGATTTGTATTTTTAATAATTATCATCAAAACAACTATTACTAAATATTTTAGTACAGCCCACAGAATTCCAATTCCAGTAAAATTAAATCCTGCAAGGAAAAGAACAATTAGTAAGAACGGAAAAAGAACATACATCATAAAATGATTTAGCTTCCAAAATGCTAATGGAGGTCCGCTGTATTCCATAAATGGTCCCTCAACAAGTTCTGTTTCGGCTTCGGGAATGTGGAATGGCGGCAATGTCATCTTTGCCTGGATGCAAATCAAACCAATGATAAATCCAATTGTGCCGGAGATAGATCCTATAAATGCACCAGTTGTTTCTTGTACCAGTAAAATTTTAGTAAGATCTAATTGGTAGCCGGATTTAATAATTGGAACCAGACATATTAGAATGAATGCCAGTTCATCGGCAAGAAGAAGTTTTATCTCTCTGCCTGCGCCAATACTTGAGTATACATTTCCAGTTGATGCTCCACCAAGGATTACCATTACAGAATAAATCATTAACAAATACATAATAACAATTAAGTCACCGCTAAAACTTTCGTTAAAGAATAGAGCTGTACCAATCATAGACGAAACAAGAACCAGCATTCCGAATGAAACCAAAGGAGCGATTAAAAAAAGTGAATGGATTCCATCTTTTACTAATATTGTTTCTTTACCAAGTAATTTGAAAAAATCATTAAAGTTTTGGAAGAAAGGAGGACCAACACGGAACTGAAAACGTGCAGAAACTTTTCTATCAACCCAGCCAACTGTTAAGCCTATAATACCGGTAAAAAGCAGACCCGGAAAAATTAATAAATAAAAAATGAATTCAGGTTTCATCTTCTCTCCTCCTTACTCATCCAGCTATATTCCTTGATAGCAAGATGTTCACCGACAATGTAAAGATGTTCTTTCGGTATTTCTTTTTCAATTTCTTTCATCGAGAATGAATTGTTTGGTGCAGTTTTAACACAAGACGGTTCGTATTCCGGGTTTTCCTTAAGTTGATTAAGACAATAATCACATTTAGCAGTTATATAATTAATCACCTCCGGAAAGATTGTGCCGAATGGACAAGCTAAGATGCAGCTTTTACATCCCACGCAACGCATATTATATCGCTTAATCATTCCTGAATCAAGACGTTCCAAAGCCTCTTTGGGACATGCTTCAACGCAGAAAGCTTCTTTGCATTGTCTGCAATAAACAGCAAACTGTGCTATTTCCAATAGAGAAAAATGACCATCGTTTTTACGATGGAACATATATTCGCATTCTATTTTCTGTGCTGGAATTCGTGAGTCAATTAAAACCGGTATATCTATTAAAAGTTTTTTCATTCCCAAATTGCCTCCTCATTTTTTATCAGATCATATGTGAAGACTGGACCATCCTTGCAAGCGTAATAGCTGCCCATAACGCAGTGCCTGCATTGACCAAATCCGCAGTACATTTTCTTTTCCATCGAGAGGTAAATATTATGCTCTTCATAACCATATTTTAATAAATCCATCGTACCGAATTTCATCATAACTGGCGGACCACAAACAATAGCAGGATTTCCTTTAGGATTTAGTGATATTTTTTGAAGTAATTTTGTTACCAGGCAAACATCTTCATCCCATTGTTCGCCTTCAGGAACCATATCTACAGCACGAATAAATTTAACCTTACTATATTTTCTCCATTCACTAACAAAATCTTTGTAAATACAATCCTTCGGAGTTTTTGCTCCTGCACAAAAAGTAATGCTGTTATATCTGTCAATATCATGAATGAGCGTTAAGAAAAGAGAGCGCAAAGGGGCAAGACCACAACCTCCTCCAAGTATTAGTATATCTTTATTCTCAAATTTTTCTAATGGATAACGTGAACCGTATGGACCTCTTAATCCAACTACATCACCAATCTTTGTTTGATGTATGTATTCCGTAACAAAACCTGTCTTCATAATTGTTATATCCATTTCTTCGGAAATGTAATGTGAAGATGAAGGAGTAAAAGGACCTTCCCCAATTCCAGGTACAGTAAGTTCAACAAACTGTCCAGTTTTAAAAGAGATTGGTTGTTCTGGACGAATTTTAAGTGTTCTTATTAAAGGGGATTCCTGAACAATGTTATAAATGGTTCCCGGTATCACCTCATATGGATTTTGCATTTAATTCCTCCACTTTAAATAGAGTGCGTTTTTCAATTTATTAAACAACAACACCTTCTTTAACTGTTTTTCCTAATTTCATAAAAGTCGATTCCGGACCGCATGCCTCAATACAGCGTCCACATCCTGTACAGCCAAACATTTTAAAATTGCTTTTCATATAAGAAAATTTACAAAGTACTCTGTTTTTAAATCTCTGATAAGCCCTTGGGCGGGGTGTACCGCCTCCAGCAACTCGGGCGTATCCGTGTAGTTGGCAGGAATCATAAGATCGTACTTTTATAAAATTATTTTCTTTTGATTCATCATTCAGAATTAAACAATAGCAAGTGGGACAAATGTTAGTGCAGGCTCCGCAATTAACGCAATTTCCACTTTCACTCAACCATACATCACTATTTTTCAGGGAGGTTTGTTCTCTAACTTCCGGTTTGAATTGGAGTTCTATTTTTTTTGATAACTCTTCAATGCAATGCTGTCTTTGTATATTCAATGCAGAAAGTTCAGTTGGGGTTTCCTCGCTGATTGAAACAAATAGTTCCATCAACTTCACAAATTCATTTCCCTTATTAGAATTGACTTCAAAAAGATAATTATTATCTATTCTTGAAATATTTAAATCAAATCCCTTTTCAGGATAAGGTTTACCATCTAGCAGCAGACATAGGCAATTTGGTCCGCTATTCATACAATCGGAACTGATAATTGTTGTATTGTTTCGCCAGTAACTGTAACATGGATCTACAAATCCAGAATTTAATAAGGCTTCGTCCAGCAATAATAAAGCACTAAGGTCGCAAGCTTTAATACCAATTATCAGTCTTTTTTTAGAAGTTTGGTAAGAAGGAAGAACCCTTTCTCTCGGAGGATAGAATAGTATTTTTGCAGGTTCAACTGTTCTGAAAGAATCTAATTCAAAAGCTTTTCCTTCCGAGAAAAATGTAAAAAATGTTTTTTCACTTGCTTGATCGAATGGTTTTGCGGGCAGGATAATTTCATCAAATATTTTTTGTTCGGTTAGTTGGTTTAAAAAAGAATAAAAATCACTCACTGATACGATCATCTGTCTACCTCCCTGCTTAATGGAAGCATTACAAGTATTATTCGGGGCACTTGCACAAAAAGATTTATTCAAAATATTTAGAATTATCTTTCAGACAGAATGTATTCGTATTCTTTTCTTTAAAGCAAAGTTTTCAATTCACGCTTTATATAAAAGCTATTCTTATCCTTTTTTAATTGATGGCTAATTTATATTCCAGATTTTAGAAAGTCAAGTAAATATTTAAAAAAAAAATTTCTTTTAATAATACGAAGCCTTAAATAGCAAACTGATGTACAATATATTGCTTCTGCCAATCTTGACATTTAAAAACATTATAATTAAGATGTTTTCGTATTTCTATAATTAATGAGCATCCATTGTCAGCCAAACATTCAACTCCAAAATATTTTTCGGCTGAAAACAATAAATCCAAGAACTTTTTAATTTTTTGTTTTTCTTTAATACTTATTGGCAGTCTTTGCAGTTCCTGCCATCAGAATAATTACTCCATTGCTGATCTCGTTTTAAAAAATGGTTCTATCTACACCGTTGATAACAAGCGAACTATAGCCGAAGCTGTTGCAATTAAAGATGGAAAGTTCGTTTATGTCGGTACTAATAATGAAGTTAATAAATACATTGGTAAAGAGACAAAAGTAATTGACCTTGATAAAAGGATGGTTCTTCCCGGTTTTATCGATAGCCACTGCCATCCGGCATACGGTGCAGCCCATGAACTTTTTGATGTTAATTTCAATGGGTTGAATTCAATTGAAGATTATCAAAAGGCAATTAAAGATTTTGTTGCTAAACATCCTGATGCAAAATTTATAAAGGGAAGAGGTTGGAAGAATACTTTATTCAGCAAAACCGGTCCTGATAAAAAATTCATTGATGAAATAATCAAAGATATTCCCGTTTCTCTTTCCGATGAAGGAGGTCATTCCCAATGGGTAAATTCAAAAACTCTTGAGTTGGCTGGAATTACGAAAGAAACTAAAGACCCACCTGGCGGCGTAATTGAAAAAGATCCAGGAAGCGGTGAACCTACCGGAACTTTGCGAGAAAATGCTGCTGACTTAGTTGCAAAATTTTTTCCAGAATATACAGTTGATCAGTTGGTGCTAGCACTTGAGTCATACCAGAAAATGGCTGCTTCATTTGGAATCACAACAGCTCACGATGCTTCTGTTGATGCCGGTGGAAATGATTTTAATGCATACAAAAATCTTGAGAAAGAAAATCGATTAACAATGAGATTCCGTGCTTCACTTTATGTTGATCCTGCCAAAGGAATTGAACAGATAAAACAACTAATTACAGAAAGAGAAAAAAACAAGGGATCATTTTTTCTAACAAATGGAGCAAAAATATTTATTGATGGCGTAGTTGAAGGAAGTACGGCTTATCTTAAAGAATCTTATAAACATCTTCCTGGTTCACGCGGAGAGTTTTTCTGGAAAGCCGATGATCTAAATAAAATTTGTGCTGAACTAGACAAGAATAAATTTCAAATTCATGTTCATTCAATTGGCGATGCTGCAACTTCAGTAACATTAGATGCTTTTGAGTTTGTACAAAAGAAAAATGGAAAACGCGATTCAAGAAATTTAATAACTCATCTTCAATTGGTTGATCCAAAAGAGATTTTACGATTTAAGGAGCTTGGAGTGATTGCAGTTCCTCAACCATATTGGTTTATGAAAGATGATTATTACTATAATATTCAGGTTCCGTATCTTGGACAGAAGCGTGCTGACATGGAATATCCAATGGAAAGTTTTTTTAAAGCTGGAGTTATGGTGGCTTCTGCAAGTGATTATGCTGTTACTATCCCCTGCAATCCTTTAAATGCAATACAAACCGGGATTACACGCAGTAAATTAAATGTTATTGATCCGAAAGAAATTCTTTGGCAGCAGGAAAGGGCATCGCTTGATCAGATGATTGCCAGCTTTACAATTAATGGAGCTTATGCAAATTTCATCGAAAATACTATTGGTTCAATTGAAACAGGTAAGTTGGCAGATATAATTGTGCTTGATAAAAACCTGTTTAATATATCGGTTAATGAAATTTGTAAAACAAAAGTGCTGCTAACTTTATTCGAAGGAAAAGAAGTTTTTCGCGATAGTTCATTCAAATAGAATAAAATCGTAGAGCTACAGTATAAACAAAAACTATAGTGCTTAATTATCATATTAATAGATTAAAGATTGATAACCATACTAAAGAACAAATAAATTATCCGCACAATTATTTTGCATTTCAAATAGAATTAAAGTTGGAATAGTATTTAAATGCAACCGATTATGGAAATAAATTTTATATAATTAATCGATTATCTTCAAATTTAGAAGAAAATGGAATTATTAAAGATAAACTTTTGATTTTTATGCTCATTCTTTTTACTTTTATAAAGACCTTTTGTCCATTAAAGCGAAAAACAGCTTAAGTCTTTCAAAAAAAAATTCCTTAAAATAAATTTTGAAAGACTACTAAAATATTTTTTCAGCTTACAATAACAATTTTATTTATCCGGCTAATTATTTTTTAATCTTTTCCAAGATTGTCTGGCTAATATAAAGGAAGTAAAAAACAATGTTAACTCATCCTGAAATTATTACTCAAGATCTACTAATGCTTGATATTCTTAGCCGTATAAATAAAATATCAATGTCTGATACAAGCGTTCTACTTGTAGGAGAAACTGGAGTTGGAAAAGAGATTTTTGCAGAATATATTCACAACTCAAGTTCAAGAAGAGATAATACTTTAGTAAAAATAAGTTTAGCTTCTTTGCCATTCGAGTTATTAGAAAGCGAACTGTTTGGTCATGAAAAAGGTGCGTATACAACTGCATTTAATGAAAAGAAAGGTTTATTTGAAATTGCTAATAACGGCACAATATTTTTAGATGATATAGATGATGTTCCGCTAAATATTCAAACCAAGCTTTTAAGAGTGATTGAAAATAAGGAGTTGAATCGAATCGGGGGAATTTCTCCAATACCAATTGATGTAAGATTAATTACTGCTTCCAAAATCGATTTAAAAAAACTAACTGATGAAGGACGCTTTAGAGCAGATTTGTACTATCGTATTAACGCCGTCCCATTTTTTATACCTCCATTACGAGAACGACAAGATGATATTCCTTTCCTTATAAATCATTTTACAAAAAAGTTTGTTCCGTTAAAAAAAATTACTTTTTCAGATCAATCGTTACTGGCTCTTAAAACATACAATTATCCTGGTAATATTAGAGAACTTAAAAATATTGTTCAGCGGATTGTGTTGTTTGCAGAGAATGAAGTCAATGTAGAGGACCTTCCAAATGAAATTTTTAATGGTAATTACACTAATTTTGTAGTGAATGAATGTGAGAAATGTTATATAGCAAACTCCATGAGTTATGAAGAAGTAATATCCTGCGTTGAAAGCAATTTATTAAAAAAGGCACTCGCTAGAGCCGAAGGTAATTTAACCAAAGCAGCAAATTTATTAAATCTAAATCTTTCAACTTTTCGCGATAAGATTAAAAAACACAAACTTCATTAACACTAAAATATTTAATTCAAATTTTTACATACGCAACGTAGTTCACCCTATGGTTTTCCACTAACAATAAGTCAATATCCGTTATTAAAATAAAATTCTCCGCATAAAATCCTTATTACTCAACAATTTTATAGGCACTATTATTGTGTAATTATATAAAACAAAATAAAGCTTTATGGAAAATAATTATATTACCTGCAAACTTTGCATTACCGGAGAAGTTGTAGCTGCAATTAAAACAGGTGAAAAAAACTTTGTGAAAATTTTAGTTAATAGTATTTGCACTGAATTGCCTAACAATAATTTTAATGAGATTAAATTGGGTGATAAAGTAATTGTGCAAGCTAAAATATTAACTGAATCAATTTGTTCAAATATTCCTTTTGCAGATCAAGGAACAATTTCAGTTAACTGAATTTGGTTTAAAAATCGTATAGAACCAATATCTGGAAATATTATACTCATTAATAGGAGGTTGGAATGAAATACACAGTTATTTTAAAACTTTTTTTAATAATGATGTTTAGCTCTCTTTCAGTTTTTGCGCAGCAATACGTATTAATTGGGTGGAATGATTTGGGAATGCATTGTTCCAATAAGAATTTTTCAAAAATTGTTGTACTTCCCCCTTACAATAATGTTCGTGCACAGTTGATAAGAAAAATACCAGGACAAAAACCGCAAGTTTTAACTGCAGGTTATACAATTGCATATTCTATTCCAGGTAATTCCTATTCTGTAGGGAAAACTAATTTTTGGACTTATGCCCAACAGCTCTTCAATCTTGCCCAACCATTAGCTGCAAATATTGGTCTTACTGGCAATGGTTTAACCGGCGTAATGAAAATTGATGGGAATAATTTTATAGCAACAGGAATTCCGATTACACCTTATCAGGATAAAGATCTTGTAAATGAAAATCCATATCAATTGATGCATATAGTCGCCAGGTTAAATAATAGTTCAACTATACTTGCTACAACTGATTTTGTAATTCCTGTTAGCAATGAAATGAGTTGCATAAGTTCCGGCTGTCACTCATCAGAAACTCAAATACTAAATGAACATGAAAGAGTAAATGGATTTAACAGGAATGGACCTGTACTTTGCGCTAAATGCCACGCCTCTAATGCTTTGGGAATGGCAGGAAATAGAGAAGCTAAATCTTTATCATTTCGTTTACATGAAAAGCACAAAGATCTTCTTGCTCTGAATTCAATGGCAACCTGTTATAAATGTCATCCCGGGGCTAAAACCCAATGTTTAAGAGATGTAATGCGAAATGGTAAAACAAAACAAATGATTTGTCAGGATTGCCATGGTAATATGAAGCAGGTAACCGAGTCAATTGAAAAGGGAAGAAGACCCTGGCTGGATGAACCTAAATGCGGAACTTGCCATGGTAGTAAATTTGCTGAGAATACAGGAAAACTTTTTAGAGAATCGAAAGGTCATGGCGGTCTTTACTGCTCTTCCTGCCATGGAAGTCCACATGCAATATATCCAACTTCACAACCGAACGACAATTTACAAAACATCCGGCTGCAAGGATTTGCTGGTACATTGAAGAAATGCGTGGTTTGCCATACTACCACACCTACAGGTGCAGGTCCACATGGAATATTAGCTTCTGCTAATGTTACTGCGCAAAATGATAATGAAAGTAATACTATCGAGACAAACAATTTATTAAATACTTTTGAGTTAAAGCAGAATTATCCTAATCCTTTTAATCCAACCACAAAAATAATTTATTCAATTCCAGTTGAAAGTTTTGTAACACTAAAAGTTTATGATTTGCAGGGTAAAGAAATATCCACGCTGGTAAGCAGCAAAGAAGATGCTGGAAGTTATGAAGCAATTTTTGATGCGAGTAATTTGCCCAGCGGAGTTTACCTATATAGATTAGAGGCAGGAAGTTACAAGGAAACAAAAAAATTAATTTTGATGAGATAATTTATACCAAATGTTTTAATCATTAAAACATTTATAGTTATAAAAAAGGCGAGCATTTGACTCGCCTTTTTTATTATCTTGCAATAGTTAATTAAGAGGAGTTCAAAATGCCAAAATTAATTATTTCACCAAACCGAATTGAAGCTGTGGGCAATAAACCCAAAATTATTGATGAATTTGTTGGAAGAGTAAACACTGCTACCAACGCTGTAAGTATTGCCAGAATGATTAGTCCTTCAGGATGGATAGAACCAAAACAAACTCCTGAGTTTGATGAGTATACGGTGGTCTTTAAAGGGATGCTGCGGGTTACTTCGTGTGATGGTTCAATCGATGTTAAAGAAGGACAGACGATAATTGTTCCCAAAGGTAAATGGGTTCAATACAGCACACCGGCAGAGGACGGGGCAGAATATATTGCTGTTTGTTTGCCTGCGTTTTCACCTATACTTGTTCATCGGGAAAGTTAAACGAAAAGTAAATTCATCTAAAGTATTTTTGATTGTTGGAGGTATTATGGTTTATGGAACAGAAGCTGCCGTTGCTGCTAATGCAATTGCACAAGCAATTAAAGCATCCGGAGTAATTGTACATGTGGAACCCACCGAGTTTTTGCGTATTCTACAAAAAGGAAGAGGATTAGTTATTGTACAATCAACCGGCGGAATATTTAAAAAAAATTATCAATACCTTACCAGTTATAAAGGACTTGCGTTCTTTGCAAAATCTTCCAGTCCATTAATCTTACCTTCAGAATCCGAATTGATTGTTGCTGGTAAGATATGGATCCCCGGATAAAATCTTTTCTTCTAAAAAGAATTCTTGTCTGGCTAAGAAGCCAATCTTTTGAAAATAAGAATTTAAATAATGTACTATTTCTGCGGTAACTTTTCTAAACGGGTTGTAATTTTAAGTGGAAATTGGTTCAAGACAGTTCATGGATTTTTACATTTTTGAAAATGTTAGAATACTCCAGCGATATTTTCTCCGCACTTAAAACATTTTCCATTAAGCAATTTATTATTTAATACGCTGTGCCAATCACGTTTTATTAATTCAGTCTTGCAGGATGGACAAAAAGTTGTTTGTCCTTCTATGTTGTGAACATTTCCTACATAGCAATATTTTATTCCGGTAGCGATGGCAATGCTTCTTGCCATATCTAAAGTTTTCCCCGGAGTGCGGATATTATTTATCATCTTAAAATCGGGATGGAATGCTGTGAAGTGAAGAGGAACCGAATCGCCAAGGTTCTTCAAAATCCAATCGCACATTTGTTTTATTTCATCCAGTAAATCATTTTCATCAGGAATTAGTAAGGTTGTAATCTCAAACCAAATTTCAGTTTCATTCTTAAGCCATACTAAAGTATCAAGAACATCGTTCAGATGAGAGAAAGTAAGTTTATGATAGAAATTTTCTGTGAATGCTTTCAAATCCACATTGGCTGCATCAATATACTTGTAAACATCTTTTCGTGCTTCTTTATCGATATATCCGGCAGTAACCATTACAGAATGAATTCCTTCTTCACGGGCAATCCTGGAAATATCAACAACATACTCACCAAAAATTGTTGGATCATTATAAGTAAATGCGATGGAAGGAGTATTATACTTTTTTGCCAACTCAACAACTTGTTCGGGAGAAGCTTCAAGTGAATTTAAATCATCGAGCCGTGCTTTACTTATCGACCAATTTTGGCAGAACTTGCATCCAAGATTGCATCCGGCAGTTCCAAAACTAAGTATTGTTGTACCAGGATAAAAATGGCTCAACGGTTTTTTCTCGATTGGATCAATTCCAAATCCGGTTGGTCTGCCATATCCTAAAGAGTATAGCTTACCATCAATATTTTTTCTAATGAAACAGAAACCCGCCTGCCCATTGCCGATGGTGCAATACCGGGGGCAAAGAGTACAAAGAATTTTTTCATTCTCTGTTTGTTCCCACCACTTAGCGAGTTTAAATGTTTCTGCGTCCATTTATTTTTTCTTTGCCGGATGATTTTTATCCGAATTATTGGAGTTCTTTTTTTTCACTTTTGTACGCTGGTGCAAAAGTTTAAGTTTACTTTCCACCATTCCAAAAATTGTTCTGGCTTGATAGCTTCCATTTGCCAATTTCTTTCCAGCTTTAACTCCTGTTAAAATTTCAATTGCTTCTTCAATTCTGGAAATTGGATAAACATGAAAATCCCCTTTTTTAACAGCTTCAATTACTTTATCATTCAACATCAAATTTTTTACATTCTGAAATGGAATTATTACTCCATGTTTCTTATCCAATCCGCGCGCTTTACAAACATCAAAATAACCTTCAATCTTTTCATTAACACCACCAATCGGTTGTACATCTCCTTTCTGATTTACCGATCCAGTAATTGCTAATGATTGCTTAATTGGAATCTCCGCCAGAGTAGAAAGTAAAACACAAATTTCCGCACATGAAGCGCTGTCGCCGTCAATCATTCCATAACCTTGTTCAAAAACCAAGCTTGCGGAAAAGGAAAGCGGTGTTTTTTGTCCAAACGTTTCTCTAAAGTAACCGGAAATAATCAACATTCCTTTGTTATGTGTATTTCCGCTTAGCCCTGCTTCTCGATCAACATTAATAATGTTTCCAATTCCAAGCGAAACAGTTGCAGTAATCCTTGTCGGTTTACCAAATGAATAATAATCTGTTCCGTAAACTGCCAGCCCGTTTACCTGTCCTATGCGTTCACCATCAGTGTCAATCAAAAGTTCATTATCCTTAATCATTTCAGAAATTTTTGATTCATATAAACTATGCCGGTCCCGTGCGGAGTTATAGGCCTGTTGGACATGATATCCTGAAACAAGTTTGCTTCCGTTATCGCCCGCCCAAAAATTAGCTTCACGTAAAAGATCTGCAATAAAAGAAAATCTTGTTGTTAATTTAGTTTTATTGTCAGCATAACGCGAAGCATATTCAAGCACTTTGGCAATAGCATCTTTGTCAAATTCCATTAGTTTTTCGTTTTCAATTATTTTTTTTACAACTTTAATGTACTGCTCCAGATTTTTTTCATTGCGATTCATCTCATAATCAAAATCCGATTTTATCTTAAACAATTTTTTAAAATCGTCTTCATAAGAAGCAAGAATTGAGTAAAGGTAACTGCTGCCGATAAAAATTATTTTGGTGTTTACTTCAATTGGTTCTGGTTTTAGTATGGATGGTGAAAACTGGTAATAACTTACAAAATCCTGAATCTCAAGTAAACTATATAGCAATACGCGTTTCAGCGCTTTCCATACACCTGGTTCCTGTATTGCGTCTGATGCGTTCAGAACTAAATATCCGCCATTAGCTTTTAGGATTGAGCCAGCTTTAATTCTTGTAAAATCAGAATACCATCCTCCTTTGCCATCAGAAAATTTTTCAATCGTTCCAAAAATATTATTGTAGGACGGTGTTGTTTCTATAATGATCGGGCATTCAACTACATTGGAATTATCCAAAATTATATTTACCTCATACTCCTTAAAGTAATCTATTATTATTCCTTCCTCTGTCTGTTCAGTTTTTGGCTTAGCTCCTTTGAATACATCCAGCGTTTCGAAAATATTATTTTCAACCTGCTCAAGGTAAAGTTTAATTTTTTCGTCTTTATATTTTTCTTTTAAACTGCCTATTGCTGCAACTATAACTACTCTAACAGTTTTCTTTTCCAAGTTCTGCAATTTGGATTGATAATCCTGGCTAAGTTGTAAACCTTGCCGGAAGATTCCCTGCAACTCTTCCTGGTACACAACAAACTTCTGAGTAATTTCCGCCGCTTTTTCTTTATTTATTTTTCCTAATCTAACCTGTTCCTCAATCTGTTGAATAAGTACAGGTTGATTATCTATTACCGGAACAATTTCCGGGCGGGATAGCTCGCCAACCTTAACCTGTCCAATAGAAAAATTTTCCGTCTTTAATTTTTCTTCAAAGGAAACCATTAATTCATTTTCTTTTTTACTGAACTCAGATACTATTTTTTTCTTTTCATTTTTAAAAGGATCACCTTCCAGTACCTGGGGAATTTTAGTTTGCAAATATTGAATTGTAGAAATTAAATCCCGCTTAAACTTGATTGCATCACCGGCAGTAAAAACAATCAATATTGGTTCGCTGTCATTTTCAAAATTATTAACATATGCATAATCGTAAAGTGTTGGGCACTGAGGTCGAATTGTTTCTAACATTTGCTTTACAGTGGTTGCTTTGCCAGTGCCGGATAATCCGGTTATGAAAATATTGTAACCTGGGCTCCATAATGCCACACCAACTTTAAGTGCTTTAAGAGCGCGCTCCTGCCCAATAATTTCCTGGATGGATGGTACGTTTGATGTGGATTTGAAATTAATAAATTTCGGTTCACATTTTTGTTTTAATTCGCCGATAGTAAGTTCATTATGTTTAGCGGATTTTAAATGATTCATAAAATTTCCCTATGATAAGTGTAGAAAATCCTGATTCTAAAATAAACAATAACTAACAATAATTAAATTGAAGATTAGATATTCATATTCAGGACAAGCCGGAGCCAAAAGAATGACAAACTTACTAATTGTTTCACTTATCTTAATAGAAACGCGGAGGTTAAATTGTTAGATTGTTAAATTGCTTAAGCTAAAGATACATTTTCAAAACAATTCAACAATTGAACAATAGTAAGCCAGAGAAAGCTAAACTGCCAAATATTTAGTAAATTATAACAGGAAATAATTCATACGAAAGGAAATAATATGTACAAATTGGGTATTCAAAAATATTTATTTGCACTGCTTTTAATTTTATTTGCAAATGTAAGCGCTCAACTTGAATTGCCAAGAATCAGCCAGAAAGCTTCAGTTATGCAGCGGATCGGTTTAACAGATGTTACTATCAATTATAGTAGACCAAATGTTAAGGGAAGAGTTATTTGGGGCGATCTTGTCCCATTCAACCAGGTTTGGCGCAACGGTGCAGATGAAGCAACTACAATTTCTTTTAGTGAAGATGTAATTGTTAATGGAAATAAAATAATTGCCGGCAAGTATGGATTGTTTACAATTCCTACGAAGGATTATTGGATTGTTGTAATAAACTCTGTAGCAAAGCAGTGGGGTGCATTTAATTACGACAGCACCAAAGATGTGGTTCGTTTTAAAGTTAAACCTTCAGAAAATCGTTTTTTAGAATCGATGACTTTTTATTTTTCGGATGTTACTACAAATAGTGCAACTGTTAATCTTGCCTGGGAAAAATTGAAGGTATCTTTTAATCTTTTAGTTAATACTGATTCTTTAGCTTATGATAATATTAAAAAAGCAATTGACGAAGTTAAACCAGATGACTGGGTAACTTTTGCCGCATCTGCTAATTATGCCGCCGATAATGATGTGCATTTAGTTGAAGCAATGGATTGGATAGAGAAATCAATTGCTATGAAAGGAACATATTACAATTATTTTGTTAAGGCTAAGCTGCTTGGAAAGAAAGGACAAATTAAAGAAGCCATTAAGTTGATTAACAAATCGCGCGAACTTGGTAAGAATGATAAAGAGTTTAAAACATTTTCTCCACTGGTTAGTAAGTTAGAGAATGAATTAAAAAGTAAGAAGTGATTTTGTGGTTCGACTCCCTGTCTGCTCGATAGGCAGGTACTCACCACGATAAAAATAGCATTCTGCAACAACCTAGTAGGTAGGGGGAGTCTAAAATTATTTAAATGAATTCCTGTTGGAGTTTATCATAACGAAAAGTCGGGACTGGAATAACAAGTCGATTTTTTTTGAACTCTTTAATAATAACTTAATTAGAAATTAACGTAGATATTTCTTTTATTTCATCCAGCTTTTAACAATAGATTGCATAATAATGTCAGTTTATAAATCTCTCGGTATTTGTGTCGGTGCATCCACAATTTCTGCGGTCTACGCAAGTAAACAGCACAATTCTATAACTGTAGATTCCGCAAAAAGTTTTACTCATAATGGCAATCCGCAAGAAGTACTTGTGAAAATTCTCGAAAGCATTTCAGATCAAAAAATTACTATTACCGGAAAGAAGTACAGAAAATTTCTAAATCTCACTTCAATATCAGAAGCTGAAGCAATTGAATTTGCACTTGAAAATCAGAAACTATCAGCCGATTTAATAATTAGTGCTGGTGGAGAAAATTTTATTGTTTATTCATTAGACAAAGAAAATAAAATCGCGAAAGTTTCTACCGGAAATAAATGTGCATCAGGTACCGGGGAATTTTTTCTGCAGCAGATTAAACGGATGGATTTAAGTATTGAAGAAGCTGTAAAGTTTGGAGTAAAGGGAGAACCATACAATATCTCCGGCAGATGCTCTGTATTCTGTAAATCGGATTGCACCCACGCATTGAACAAAGGAATTCCTAAAGAAAATGTTATTGCCGGCTTATCTAAAATGATGGCACAAAAGATAATTGAACTTACCTCCAAGATACCGCATAAATCTGCGATATTGATTGGCGGAACAACAAAGAATAAAGCAATGCTCCGCTTTCTTAAAGAACATTTTGAAAATGTATTAATTCCGGAAGAAGCGCCATATTTTGAAGCCCTTGGTGCGGCAGTATTTGCGTTGAAGAATGATACAATTAAATATGAAATGGAAAATCTTTTCATTGACGGACATTCGGCTTTTTCTTTCCATAAACCGTTGAACGCATTTACTTCAATGGTTCACTTTAAAGAAATGAAAAGAGAAATACCTGTAGAAAATGACGTTTGTATTATTGGTCTGGATGTTGGCTCAACAACAACTAAAACAATTCTGCTTAGATTAAATGATAATTCTATTTTAGCATCTGAGTACTTAAGAACAAACGGAGATCCGGTTAAAGCATCGATAGAATGCTATAAAAGTTTGAAAAGCCAATTGCAAGTACCGGTAAAAATAGTTGGACTCGGTGTAACAGGTTCAGGTCGTCAAATTGCAGGATTACACGCTCTTACAAAAGGAATTATAAATGAAATAATTGCGCATGCCACCGCAACAATTTATTTTGATAAAGATGTCGATACGATTTTTGAAATCGGTGGACAGGATGCTAAATATACTTACATTACTTCGGGGATCGCCTCAGACTATGCAATGAATGAAGCTTGCTCTGCTGGTACCGGATCCTTTCTTGAAGAAGCAGCTAATGAATCGCTTCATATAGATTATGAAGAGATTGGCAGTATTGCGTTGCTGGCAGACAGACCTCCGAATTTTAATGATCAATGTGCAGCATTCATTAGTAGTGATATTAAGAATGCGTTGCACGAAGGATTATCGAAAGAGAATATAGTTGCCGGTTTAGTTTATTCAATTTGCATGAATTATAATAACCGCGTAAAAGGAAATCGTCCTGTTGGTAAAAAAGTTTTTATGCAGGGTGGAGTTTGTTACAACAAAGCTGTGCCAGTTGCAATGGCGGCATTAACAGGAAAAGAAATTATTGTTCCCCCTGAGCCCGGTTTAATGGGCGCATTTGGTGTTGCATTGGAAATTAAAAATCGTTTAGAACTGGGATTGATTAAAGAAAATACTTTTAATCTTGATGAGCTAATTAACAGGCAGGTAGAATACGAAAACTCATTTGTTTGTGCCGGTGGTGCCGAAAAATGCGATAGAAAATGCGGAGTATCTTTAATTAAAATTGAAGGAAAAAAATATCCTTTCGGCGGAGCCTGCAACAAGTATTACAATCTTCAACTTGATATTAATCCTTCTTCCAAAGAAAATGATCTGGTAAAACTTCGCCAACATTTGGTTTACGAAAAATACATTCATCCAATTGAATTAGAAGATAATGCTCCGACAATCGGAATTTCAAAATCATTTCTGACGAATACACTTTATCCGTTGTACTACAATTTCTTTACGCAACTTGGATTTAGAATTATCCTTGGCAGCGATGCCAAACCAAATGGAATAGACAAAAAGGAATCGACATTCTGTTACCCGGCAGAACTTGCGCATGGATTTTTCCAGGATTTAATTGATAAAAAACCGGATTATATTTTTCTTCCGCACATAAGTGAGATTCAAAATCAGGATTCCAATTCACAGAAAAAAACCTGCGTGCTGCTTCAATCAGAAAGTTACTATCTACAAACCACGTTTAAAGATGAGTTAAAAGGAATCAAAATTCTTTCTCCGGTATTAAATTTTTCCGCTGGTTATGAAAGTGAAAAGAACAAATTTATTACTTTAGCCGTTGAGTTAGCTAAAGATAAAGTAACTGCTTCAGCCGCATTTGATTTTGCAGTTGATAATTTAATGATGATGTTAAGCGAATTCAAACAAATCGGCAAAAATTTTCTTGCAAAGCTGGAAGAAGATCCGGAAAGATTTGCCGTTGTATTATTTGGCAGGAGCTATAACGCTTTTGCAAAGGAAGCCAATCTGGGAATTCCGCAAAAGTTTGCTTCAAGAAATTTTGAAATTATTCCGCATGATTTTCTTCCAACGGAAGAACTGGAAAGTTATCAGCATATGTATTGGGGTTTAGGGCAGCAGGTGCTTAAAACTGCGCGATTTGTTAAAAGCCATCCGCAATTGTTTGGTGCATTTATTACAAACTTTAGCTGTGGTCCGGATTCGTTCATCATTGGTTACTTCCGAAATATTATGGGAAAGAAACCATCACTTACACTTGAGCTGGACAGCCACTCTGCTGATGCAGGAATCAATACAAGAATTGAAGCTGCGATTGATATAATAAAAAGTTACCGCGAACTGAACAAAGACAAAATTGAAGTAGAAAGTCATAATGATTTTATTCCACTGCGAATTAAAGACTCACATTGTATTGTTGATTCTGATGGAAATGAGTTTTCAATTAGCGATCCTTCCATAAAGGTGCTTGTTCCAAGTATGGGCAGATTGGGGACAGAACTTTTTTCTGCGGCATTCAGATCAGTGGGAATAAATTCCGAACCACTTCCTGTTTATGATTTTGAAACATTAATGATCGGAAGAGGAAATTCCACCTGTAAAGAATGTTTGCCACTTCAATTAAATGCCGGCTCGATGATAGACTATTATAACTACCGAAAAAATCCAAATGAAAAAACTCTTTTCTTTATGACAAAAGGCGATGGACCTTGCCGGCTTGGGCAATATCACGTTTTTCTTGAAGACTTGATTAATAAACGGGAAATGAAAAACGTTGGTGTTTACACTTTAACAGATGAAGATTCTTATGGTGGACTTGGAAACGATTTTGTAATTCGTGGCTGGGCTGCCGTTACTGTTTCTGATGTTCTGAAAGATATTTATACAGCAATCCAGGCATTAGCTGTTGATAAAGAAAAAGCAAACCAGATTTTTGAAGAGGAGTTTAAAAAAGTTCTTTCTGGGTTTTCAAAACTAAAGTTAAGTAGTATTTATAAGTTGATTGAAAAATCAGCCATAGTCTTATCAAAAATTGAAACAAAAGAATCGATTAAAGATGCAAAGAAGGTTGCATTGATTGGAGAAATATTTGTCCGCCACGATGAATTTTCCAGGATGGATTTGATTGAAAGATTATCCGAAAAAGGATTTGTTGTTAAAACTGCTCCAATCGGTGAATATGTTTATTACTCAAATTATCTTGCAGGAAAGAATGGTGATGGAACTTTGGGGCTTGGCGATAGAGTTAAATTTAAGATAAGAGATATTACCCAAAGAGAAATTGAAAAGAAAATCAAGAAAGCTCTGGCTATGTCTGGTTTCTACGAATATCACTTAACCGATGTTGAAGAAGTAATTGAAAGTGCCTCACCGTTCATAAAAGATAAACTGGAAGGTGAAGCTGTCTTAACAGTTGGTTCTGCCTTAAGTGAAATTTTAGATCATACTTGCGGAGTAGTTTCTTTGGGACCATTCGGATGTATGCCATCGCGGGTTGCAGAATCGATCCTGAATGTAGAAATGAATATTGATGGAAAGATAAAATCTCAGTTAAAAAAGAAAAAAGTAAATTATCCTGATGTTGAAGATTTGCCGTTTCTTACAGTTGAAACTGACGGAAATTTATTCCCGCAGATAATACAATCGAAGATTGAAATTTTTATGCTTCAGGCGGAGCGATTGCATGAAAAGCTAAAATCCAAAGATGAACCAACAAAAAGAAAGTACCGGGAAGTTTTCACAAGATTGGTTGAAAGTTTTCAAACCAAAGGATGGGATATTCCCGAAGGAGAAACTTTACCGCAGTACAATAGCGCTGTTTCAGAAGTTGAATAGAATTTGATCCAACCATAAAAAAGCCCGATGGAAACATCGGGCTCTGTTTTACAGATCTTAAAAAATATTTATCTCATTTCTCGGCTGGCAATAAATCAGTCGTTTTTAATTTAGAAGGCATAAAGATTCCAATTACACCTTTCAATCCAACACTCATAACAATATTATAGAAGAACGCCAAAAATGCCAGAAGAATCAATGAGCCGGAAAGCGCTGCTAATATCATATAAACATTGAATTCGCCGTTGAGGTAAATTGAACGGCGTAACATTCCCCTTAATCCAGCCATCCCCATAAAAGCGCCCATTCCAATTCCACCAAGAAGATGTGCCCAGAAATGGAAGTTCGCCAATTTGTTGCTATAAAGTTTTGCTCCGTTAGTAAGGATTGGAAAGAGAAAATATATTGCCGAATATAGTGTCATTGTCAATCCTACTAAAATTGCAACGTGAACGTGAGGACCAACAATCCATTGAGTGTTATGAAGAATTCTATTCAATCCTAAATCAGCCTGCATAATACCCGCTGGAACAGCTAAAGCAAATCCGAGCAATCCGCCAAGTAAAAATTTTAATGGATGACTCATTTTTAATGGTCTTGCGCTCCAAAGTGTTGCAAGTGTAATAAAGAAAGCTAAACCTTGTGTAATCAGTTCAAACGCAGTAACCATTTCCCCGGATAGAATTTTTAATATACCTGGCTGTGCCTGATCTGACATTAAATGATGCGACCAGACAGTCCAGCTAACAACCATTTCAATAAATAAAGCTGCACGCGCCCAGTTTTCCATAAATAATTTTTTGCCAGTAATTAATGTTGCAAGTAAATACCATGTACCGGCAACAAATATTAAAACCAGTCCATCGGCAATTAAATCAAGACCCCACCAGAAAAAATTTTTATATAATAAAGCATCAATAGCAGAATGTTTTAGACTTACTCCAAATAATTCGGCAACCATATAAACTAATATTAAAACACCGGCGAATAAAATAACCACAGCATTAAAAGCAGTGTCAACTGTTCCTCTTGCTATTGCAGCAACAGGTAGAGAAACCAAATGTTCTTTTTTCTTTTTTGAAAATAGATTTGTTAAACCAGTTAATCCGAGTGCAGATTTTATTAATGCGCCTTTAGGTTGTTTCTCCCAGCCATCGGGAGTATATGTAATAGTCTTGTAAATATTGATAACAAAAAATGCAGTCCCTACCATTACGAGTGCAATCCCAACGATAAAGAAAGTTCCACCTAAAACACTAAACTGCGAAAAATCTGCCGGCAAAGGCCAATAAAGTGTGTAGAGAGGAGAATAGTGAGATACAAATCCAGCAAACCAAAACACAAAAGTGCCGATTGCAATTAACCAAAAGTTCCAGTTTCCTAATTTAATACTCCACAATGGTTTTTTCATTAAGAATGGAACAAGGAAAAGAAAGGCGCCAAATACAATGGAATATGTAGAACCAAAAATTCCTACAAGTGGGTGTGCCGTCATTATAGCAAAAAACTGTTTTGGTTCTACGCCCAAAGCAAGATTGGGATTAACTTCAAATAATCTCATCAACATTCCTTCAATAACAACAACACCGTAATAGATCAATCCAACTACAACAAACCGCAATGTTAATTTTTGCATTGGCGTTAGGGAATTAGGTTTGAATAAACCTTGTTCTCCGTTTGTTAATATTTGTAAAAAACTCATTTTCAAATTCCTTATAAGTTGTAAAATTTTTTATTCAACTACTTCGATAGCATTTCTCACGATCATATTTACTCCCTTAGGACCCGAATATTCAGTTGATCGGATAGAATAAACAGCCGCGCGGTCGAACTGCCAAAGAATATCATTAAGATGACCGGGAATTACCTGCATCTGGAATACCATTGAGTTGTCGCTTCTGAATAATCCAAAACCATAAGTTAGATCTTTCGAATCAACTATAAATCTTACTATCTCATTTTTTGTTATTATTAGTTTTGTTGATGGGAGTTGAATTAGGTGGTTCTTCATAGTGATATGAAATTCCTTATCGGCTTTAATCTCTGCACGATTTAAATCCATCGGTTTCCATGGAATTGTTTCATGCGTTACAATATGAAGAGAGACTCCGATAACTACCAGAAAAACTACAAACGAATAAAATATTGCTGGTTTGATTCCTTTACCGGAACCATCTCTTGTTATCTTGTATGCAAACCACCCCATTAAAGCCATAATTGCAAGGACATAAAAAGTGTAGGCGATTGTTTGTCCCGTCAATACAGTATTTGAATCAATCATAGTTTAACCTTTTTTTTGTAAATCTATTTGTTTATTTAAATTCAGTACGTTGTATTTGATAATAAAATTATTGATTAAAACTTTTCTCCTTTAGCTTCCCGAATATGACTACCAACAGATCTAATTCTTCCCCACATAGAAATAAAAAAAATAATGATTCCAAATACCTGTCCAGCGGCAGAAGCCACAAGTAATAATTTTAGAAGTTGGTTTGGCAAAATAAAAGATGAAATAACTTGAGATAAAAATCTGATTATAGTTGAGGAAGTAATTATAAAATATGTAGTAAGAATCAGATCCGGTTTGTAAAGTTTATCATCTTTCTCGGCTCGTGGAAAGAACCATAACGCCACACCCATAATCATCATCATTACAGAACCAAGCAGTATTATATTTGTGTGGGCAGAAACCAATTCCGGATGTGGCCAAATGCTATAGAATTCTTTTGCTATCAAAATGTAAAGTCCGGATAGTATTCCTGTTACAAGAAAGATTATGCTGGTTTTTATAAAATACCTAACTGTGGAAAACATTAGATATCCTTGTTAAAATCTCTTGAATTAAAATAATATTTTTTTTGTTCGTTATCTATAATAACATTATAAAACTTTGCTGAAGGCGAACCTTCAAGTAATGGTTTTAATTTAGCAAAAGATTCTTTTTGTTCTTTGCTTGTATGCATATTCATAAAGGTCTTATCGTTTTCGTGTTCCATTAAAATAACATAGCTTCCAGTTCCTTTAGTGTGTTGCAAGAGTCGCCTGGAAATAAATCCAGTAAATTTTTTGTAAACGCTATTCGACCATTTAAACCACTCAAGAAACTCAGATTCTTTGCCAGCTTTTATTGGCGGGAACTCAATAGTGTTTATAAACATAAATTATTCTCCTTTTTAATGTTTGTGATTAGATTCTGCTTTTTCCAATTTGTGCTTTTTCTCAGCCTTTGTCTTTTCAGATGAATCATACAAGTGCTCAGCCGTATGCAGAAACTCTACATATGCCTTTACATACTTTCTACCTGCATCAACATCATTGATATTATAATTCTTATTTTCAATTACTTCTTTAAAGAGCATTTGAATTTTATCAATTGGCAGATTTTTCTGTTTATAAACTTTTTCGAGGGGTTCTAGTTTGCCTTTCTCAATAGATAAATCTGCGGCGGGTATCACTGCACCTAAATCTCTTCCGGCTGGTTTCAATCCTGTATATGGTTCGCCTTCACCTGCTCTATGTATTCTTACTAAGGTTTCAAAGAAGTACATATCAGCAAGGTCTTTTGCTTCCTCATTCAGTTTCCTTACGGAAAGAGTTTTCTTAAAAGCATCTTTAATAAAATATTCATCTTCCTTTTGAACCCATATCAGGACTAAATTCACATTGTTGGATTCCAAAGCTTTCATTGCAGTTTTTACAACCGGACCATCCAGTCCGTCGCAATGAGCATAAATATTTTTTGGAGACAAGATTAATATGCTGAATATAATTAGTAAACTGATTCTTCTTAATGTTCTCATTTTATACCTCTTTTTTATTGTTTCTAAATATTAAAACAACAATAACACAAAGAAGTATCCATTAAAGATTGACTTAAGTCAATTAATCAAAAATTATTTACTTATTCAAGTTTTATTAGAAACGGTGGAGGAAAGAAATATAATTTAATAAGTCGTGCGGTATTTCAGGAAATCAACGAGCCATTTCTCTTAAGCGATTGAAGTCCTTAATAAATATTTTTTTATCTGCAACTCTAATAAGTCCTTCATTTTCAAGTTTGTGAAAAGTACGGGAAAGTATTTCGGTGATTGTTCCAAGATAGGAAGCAAGTGTTTTTTTAGAAATGACTAGTTTAATAATTGGTTCAGTAAGTTTTTCTGTACCTGATCGAATAACTTCATTTATTAAATATTCAGCAAGACGGATTGAAACATCCTTTAGAGTCAAGTCTTCGACTTTTCTTGTTAGCGCTCTCATTCTTTTTGCAAAACCGCTTAACATTTTAAAGCAAATTGTTGGGTTCTCCAACAATAATTTCTTAAAACCGTCGCCTGGAATAAATAATAAAGTACAATCATCCACAGCCTGCGCATTAACAGGATAAATTTTTCCTTCAAATAATGGGACATCTGCAAATGCATTAAACGGTTTAATTATATGAAGAGTTAGTTCTTTACCCCGGGAAGTTTTTCTATAAACCTTTATTGTTCCTTTTAGTAAAATATAAAAGCCTTTGTATATACTACCTTCCCTAAAAATAACATCATTTTTTTTATGGCAATCAATACTGCTGATAGATGCTATTTGCATTAACTGTTCTGTATCAAGTTCAGAGAATAGATGAAGCTCGCGAAGTTTATCTTTTATTATTATCCGGTTAATATTCATAATGCAAAAATAACTAAGATTAACTTATGTAAAAGAGGGAAAATTCTATTTCATCATTTTTTTCAATTTATCAATTTCGTCCCGTAGCGATGCAGCACGTTCAAACTCCAAATCTTTTGCAGCGTTAAGCATTTCCTCAGTAAGCTGTTCAACTAAATCCTGTTTTTGTTCGTTGCTCATATACTTTATTACAGGTTCGGCAACCTTAGTAAAGGAAGCCGGTTTGTCGCTCTCTTTTTTTCTAACATCGGCTATTGAAGTAGAGCTCATGATTTCTTCTACGCTTTTATAAATTGTAACAGGAGTAATGTTGTTTTCCTGGTTATATTCCGTCTGTATTTTTCTCCGGCGGTTTGTTTCATCGATTGTTTTCTTCATTGATTGGGTAAGCTTATCAGCATACATAATTACTCTTCCATTTATATTTCGTGCGGTTCTGCCAGCAGTCTGCATCAACGAGCGCTCGCTTCGTAAGAATCCTTCCTTGTCAGCATCAATGATTGCAACCAGAGAAACCTCAGGCAGGTCGAGTCCTTCCCTTAAAAGATTTACACCAACAAGAACATCAAAATCACCCAAACGTAAATCACGGATAATCTCAACTCTTTCAAGTGATTCAACATCGCTGTGAATGAAGCGAACCTGAATTCCAATCTTGTCAAGATAGTCTGTTAAATCTTCAGCCATTTTTTTTGTTAATGTGGTAACAAGAATTCTTTCCTTTCTGGCAACACGAATTCTTATTTCACCAATCAGATCATCAATCTGTCCTTTAATCGGGCGGATTTCAATTTCAGGATCAATCAATCCAGTGGGACGAATAACCTGTTCTACAAAGGCACCCTTCGATTGTTCAAGCTCATAATCGGCAGGAGTTGCGCTAACATAAATAACCTGGTTAACCAAGTCCTGGAATTCATCAAACTTTAGCGGGCGGTTATCCAGAGCAGAAGGAAGACGGAAACCATATTCAACTAAAACTTCTTTCCGCGAGCGGTCGCCATTATACATTCCTCTTATCTGCGGCATCGTTACATGCGATTCATCCACTATCAAAAGATAGTCTTTGGGAAAGTAATCGAACAAGCAGGAAGGACGAGAACCGGGTGGGCGATTTTCCATATGCCTTGAGTAGTTCTCAATGCCAGAACAGTAACCAATTTCCTTTATCATCTCAATATCAAATTTGGTCCTTTGTTCTATTCGTTGCGCTTCCAAATATTTTTCCTGCTGGTTAAAGTATTTTAATCTGTCGTGCAGTTCATCATCAATATCCTTTATAGCACGGTTTACCTGCTCTCTTGTAGTAACAAAATACTTTGCTGGATAAATTGGGACTGAATCAACTTCGCGAATAATATTACCCGTTGTCGAATCAATTATCGAAATTCTTTCAATCTCATCTCCCCAATATTCTATTCTTACTGCTTCATCGTTTTGATAAGCAGGAATTACTTCCACTACATCACCTCGTGCGCGGAAAGTGCCACGGGTAAACTCGATATCGTTCCTGGTGTAATAAATATCAATCAGTTTACGCATTAGTTGTTTGCGGGTAAGGGCAATTCCTTTTTTTATAAAAATGATTTGTCGTGCGTATTCTTGCGGTGCACCAATTCCATATATGCAGCTTACACTTGCAACAATTATTACATCCCGTCTTCCTTCAATTAAGGAAGTAGTAGCTTTAAGCCGCAGCCGGTCAATCTCTTCATTTACGGAAAAATCTTTTTCGATGTATAAATCTCTTTTAATAACATAAGCTTCGGGCTGATAGTAATCGTAATAACTAATAAAAAACTCAACTGCATTATTTGGAAAGAAGGATTTGAATTCGGAGTAAAGTTGAGCGGCTAAAGTTTTATTGTGCGAAATGATTAAAGTAGGTTTATTCACCTGGGCGATAACATTAGACATTGTAAAAGTTTTACCGCTGCCGGTTACTCCAAGCAATACCTGGTGCTTTTCTGCGCGGTTTAATCCTTCAACCAATTCTTGTATTGCTTTTGGTTGATCACCCGTAGGTTTGTAGGTAGACTCAAGTTGGAATTCTGGCATATAATCTTTCTTATTCATTTTTTCTTTCTTAGATAATGTAAAGAAGGAAGTATAAAAATAAAAGGAATAATAAAATATCTAATCGAAAAGTTTGGAAATCTTAATGAAATATTATTTACTTGCGTTAAAATAAAAGTTATATTACACCATAAAAAGATTATGTCATATTTAATAACACAAACTGAAGCAGATTATTTTTTCCAAATAGAAAAAATACCTGAAGACGATGCAAAATATACATTCCCTGTGTCCGGGGATAAATTAGTAATTCCTTTTACATCCCTGGATAAAAGAGAAAGTTTTTTATTTGATATAACAAGATCAATAATAAAAATAAGGAAAGTTACTTATCAGAGTCGTGTCAGGAAGATATATATACTTAGAAGATTGGATATTGACGGACCTGCACATCTTAACCCAGAAATAAATGAAGTCCCGCTGGAAATTTTAAAACCGTATAATGGACAAGAAATTGAGTGTCCCCATTTGCATATTTACATAGAAGATTTTAATAATAAATGGGCAGTACCTGCTGATTTATTTTTTAATTTTAAGGGAAAGGACATTTATGATATTATGATAGAATTTTTTACTTATTGTAATGCTAAAAAATTACCAGAAATTGAAAAGAGATTATTATTATGAAAGATCTTATACAAAGCTATATTGATTGGTTAAGACAAAAAATAAATTACAAGGAAGTAAATGGATATTACGAAATATCCACTCCTTTCGTAAATCACATTAATGACTATATTCAAATCTATCTTAAAAGAGATGCTAACGATAGAATAGTAATAACAGATGATGGTGATACAATTAAAAATCTTGAAATGGAAGGATTGGAGTTTAATACACCATCTAGGAAGAAGGAACTTGAAGTTATATTAAATGGTTTCGGAATATCAGTAAGTGGGAATGAATTACTAAGTTACGCCACACCTCAGACTTTTCCAATGAGGAAGCATAATTTTATTCAAGCAATTTTAGCTGTAGATGATTTACATGTTTTAGCACAACCAAAAGTCGAATCATATTTTATTGAAGATGTTGTAAATTATTTAAACCATAACTCTGTCCGTTTTTCAAGGAATATTATATTGCAAGGAAAAAGTACATTTCAGCACAAGTTTGATATTCTGATTCCTGCTTCACAAAAAGAAACTGAAAGAATATTAAAAATTGTAGTTAATCCCAAAAAACAAAATATTATTTCACATCTATTTGGATTTGAGGATACAAAATTGGCTCGCGATAATGAAGGTATAATGGTACTAAATGATATTGATAAAGAAATACCCGTCGATGTCATTCAAGCGATAAAGGAATATGGAATTTATGATATTCCTTGGTCTCAAAGAGAAAAACACAAATTTAAGCTCGTTGCATAATAAATTTATAATTATCTAAATTATTTTTATTTAATTATCATCAGAAATCCACCTGTTTTTTTCTATAAATAATTAGGTAATAAATGGGAACCAGAAAAGCTTATATCAAACAAATAAAAGGAATCACCTTTGCAGGCAAAACGGATTCCAACCATTGGATTACTATGGACGGACCCGAGGAATTTGGTGGAAGCAATGCCGGCATTAGACCTAAAGAATTGTTGTTGATCGGTTTAGGTGGCTGCACAGGAAGCGATGTTGTTTCTATTCTTCAGAAAAAAAGAATTAACATGAAAGATTTTGAAATTAACATTTCGGCAGATCTTGCAGACGAACATCCGCAGGTTTTTACAAAGATTCACATTGAATATGTTTTTTATGGAGATAACCTTCCTGTAAAAGATATTGAAAGAGCGATAGATCTTTCGCAAACGAAATATTGTGCAGTTACCAAGATGCTTGAAAAAGCTGCTGAAGTTACTCATTCGTATAGGATTGAAGCGAAGTAATAATTAGAATCATGAAAGTTGGGTTTAAGATTCTGGAAACCAGATGTATTACTTTATCAAGCATCCAGAATTCCAAAGCTAATCCAGCACTTTTTCTTTATTTAAAAAATATTCTTCTGGAATTAATTTACGACCCGCATAACCGGATTGGGATTCGTGGTAATAAATAATTTCATCTTCATCGCTGCGCCAGCAGAGCATTGCTTCTTTTTTATCTATGATTGAAGGGAAGTCCACCAGACCAATTGTAAAATTCCAGTCTTTATAATAGCAGCCAACTTCTTCAAGTTCCTTAATATAATTATTTATAGTTTTAGCTAAAGTTTGCATCTCTAAATTTTTAAATTCGTCTTTTTCTCCTTGCGTGGCTAATGAACGTATAAATTCACTTGTGTTTATTATATCGCGCACAATCCTTTTAACATACGGTAATGTTTTGCTTGCTTCATCTGGAGTAAAGTATTTTGTAAAATTCATAAGTTCATTCTTTCATATTAAATTCTGGCAATAATATTCCTTCTTTACCTCTCTATTTATAAAGATAATCACTATTCGGTTAATTGCAACATGTTAGTTGAATGAATGGGATAGTATATGATTTGCGTTACAGATTGGCAACGTTAATTGTGATTTCAAAAAAAACTCCAATTATTAAATTGGAGTTAAAATCTTATCTAAAAGATTATTTTGAAGTAAAAATTGAACTTATCTTATCAAATAAATTTCTTCCTGGGGATCAGACAGAAATTCGCACCCATCTTTAGTTACAACAACTTCTTCCTCAATAGTTGCTATGCCGTAATCTTTTATTGGTAATCTCGGTTCAAGAGTATAAACTTGTGCTTCTTCAACAAGTTTAAATGGAAGATTGCCATACCTTTCCCAGCGTGGTGCTAATAAGCCTCCGCCATCGTGGGCAACCTTACCAATTTGATGACCGAGAGCATGCGGATATTCTTCATAGCCATTTTTCAAAATATAATTTCTTGCTACGTCATCAATTTCGCAGCCTTGTTTGCCGGGTTTTAATTCTTTTGCGGAAAGTTTAATGGAATCCTTTATGACATTAAATCCTCTCAAAACTTCTTCCGGTGTTTTATCTTCGCCATCTCTTAGGATATACCACGTACGCTGCAGATCGGAACAATATCCGTTAATAGAAATTCCAAAATCAATATTTAGAACATGTCCAGGTGCAACTTTACGTACAGTTGGTCCTGCATGTGCTCCTGCTGTATCTGGTCCGGTAAAAACTGATGGACAATAATCAGCTTCCCAGGCTAAACCAAAGCCTTTTTGTTTTACCAAATTTTTCATATAGTCAGAAATTTCCTGTTCACTTATACCAACACGAATAAATCCTGTAACCTGATCAAATATTTTAAGTGTTTCGTTGATGGCTTCTTTCATTATTCCAAGTTCCGCCTGAGATTTCCTTCCACGTAATGCTGAAATAATTTCTTCAGATGATATTAATCGGTTTGCAAATTTTGTATCCTTAAGATGATCAATTAACTCAAGGTACATTCCATGTGTTAATCCATCTGCCAAATTGGAATCGCGGGAAAAGTTGATAGCAATTTTATTTGGATTATACTTATTTAATGTTGCAAGTAACGATTCTTGAATTGATTTTAGATAACCAACCACTGTTCCATATGTTTCCTGCATTTTCATATTGGGGACATCAAGCGAACCAAGGATAGCAATTGTATCACCATTTTTATTTATTATGAACGCCGATTGCCATGTGCAGTTTGTTCCAACAACTATTTCCATACTTGGATCTTTTATAGTTGAGCTTTCGCGGGTGAAAATCAACCACATATCAACATCTTTTTCCTGCAGAATTTTTACAGCTTGATTTAGTTTCTCTTTAATCATCTCTTTCGACATTGCAACTCCAAATTTGTTAACGAAAGAATTTTTTAAATCCAGTTTTATTTATATTAAAGTTAGCCAATTAAGAATAGTTAGGCAAGAAACAATTTTTAGTGTAATATGCCACAGATAAAAATTATAAAAGAACTGAGTATAATTTTTTCAGTATCAATGATTATTAAATCAACGCAAGACATTAGCAAAGTTATTCAAGAATCATATTCCACTAAATATTCGGGTCGTTTCATTTATGGTAATCATCTTTCAGTTGATAAAGCAATAGATTTACTTAATTCACCAAACTTGTAAGGTTCCGCAGAACTACTTTCTGATTTCTTTGACAAGAGAACATTAAACAAGCCCAATGTTCAATACCTATTTTTGAAAATATGCTTTACTATTTTTAAGAAAAAAAATATGTAATAAAAGAGTATATTCACTTAAAACAACTTAAACCAAATTTTTGATGGGCATGGAAGTTGCGTCTGGGCAGTGTTGAAAATAATTTTTGATGCTAAAAAAGTAATTATTAGTTTAACATCAAAAAAATAACAAATTTAAAATCACAATCAGAGGCTTTTATGTCAGATTATATTAATAAGCTACTTGCACAGGTAAAGGCTAAAAATCCATCAGAACCTGAATTTCATCAGGCAGTTCAGGAAGTTGCAGAATCTTTGGAAGTTGTATTAGAAAGACACCCGGAATACAAATCTGCTAAAATTTTAGAACGAATGGTTGAACCTGAAAGAACCATTACATTCCGTGTTCCCTGGATGGATGATCAGGGAGAAATTCATATTAACCGCGGATTCAGAGTTGAGTTTAATAGTGCAATCGGTCCATATAAAGGCGGATTAAGATTCCACCCTTCAGTTAATTTAGGAATTTTAAAGTTTTTAGGTTTTGAACAAATCTTTAAAAATGCACTTACAACATTGCCAATGGGTGGCGGAAAAGGTGGTTCAGATTTCGATCCTAAAGGTAAGAGTGATAACGAAGTTATGCGTTTCTGCCAGAGTTTTATGACCGAATTATTCCGTCACATTGGTGCTGATACAGACGTTCCAGCCGGTGATATTGGAGTTGGTGGAAGAGAAATTGGTTACTTGTTTGGTCAATATAAAAGATTGAAGAATGAATTTACAGGCGTTCTTACTGGCAAAGGTTTGAACTGGGGCGGTTCACTTGTCCGTCCGGAAGCAACAGGATTTGGTGCGGTTTATTTTGCGCAGGAAATGTTGAAGACAAAAGGTGAATCGGTTGACGGAAAAGTTTTTGCCGTTTCCGGATTTGGAAACGTTGCCTGGGGTGCTGTAATTAAAATAAATCAGTTGGGTGGAAAAGTGGTTACACTTTCCGGTCCTGATGGATTTGTTTATGATAAGGACGGCATCAGCGGCGAAAAGATTGATTATATGCTCAAACTTAGATCGAGCGCACAGGATGCGGTTGAACCATACGCAAAAGAGTTTAAAGTTCCGTTCTATGCCGGAAAGAGAGCCTGGGGCGTTAAAGTAGATGTTGCAATGCCTTGTGCAACCCAAAATGAATTAGATGGAAACGATGCAAAAGAATTGGTAAAGAATGGCTGTATTTGTGTTTGCGAAGGTGCTAATATGCCAACTACTATGGAAGGATATAAAGTATTTACTGAAGCTAAGATTTTATTTTCACCTGGCAAAGCATCCAACGCTGGCGGAGTTGCAACATCAGGATTGGAAATGTCCCAAAATAGTATGCGCCTGCCTTGGCCCAAAGAAGAAGTTGATAAAAGATTACACGAGATTATGATCAGGATACACGATACATGCATAAGTACTGCAGATAGATTTGGTTTTGCTAATAACTATGTTATCGGAGCCAACATTGCAGGATTTTTAAAAGTTGCTGATGCAATGATTGATCAAGGTTTAGTATAAAATGCCCATCCCCAACCCCTTCCCAAAAGGAAGGGGATTTATTTTCATATTTCTTATTCGGGGTTAAAAAATGAAAGTAAAATATTTTTGTAAACAAAGTTTTTTGTCTGGAGAAAATCTTCCTATAGAAGTCTGATACAAGAATACTTTCTCGAGGAGACTATGAAATTTCTATTAAGTATTGTTCTTTTATTCTTTTCAATTAATATAATTGATGCGCAGGAAATTTTTGAACATTATGAAAATTATAAACCAGCGTTTATTAAAGAATTAGAAAAGAAAAAGAAACCGGTATTTCAGAGATTGGAAACTAACGAGAAAATAAATCCTAACAACAGTAAGCCTGATTTTTACCCTCTTAATACAGGTGATTTCTGGGAATATATTGAAGAAGATACAACTACTTTATTTAACAACAAGGAATATTTAAAATTTTCATATATCAAAGAGATTATTGGTGATACACTAATGCCTAATGGAATAAGTTATAAAGTAATAAGAGAAGGTAAATACTGCAACAGTATTAATGAAAAGCCAAGTTATAGCTATCAAAGAAAAGATTCTACAAATAAAATATATATTTATTATGATGATAAGGATAGTCTTCTTTTTGACTATCCTCTTAAAGAATACACATTTTATATCTCACCCTATCCAGATAAAATTTGGAGAATTGATGAAATATATAATGTAGCAGCATTCGGAGATACGCTACAAGCCATTGATATTAGTTTAATAGATACTGTTGATTGGTATTTTGAATATAATATTACATTAGTCGAAAATTTTGGGATTATTAACTATAAAGGGAGAGCCGAAAAAAAAGAACTACTTCAAGGAAGTTTTTTCGGTGGAATAATAAAAGACATTACCTATGGTTACCTTCTTGCAAAGAGGCAGAAGATAGACTGGAATGAGTTTTATCCACTTCACGTTGGGGATTATTGGGTGTACTTGAGTTTTTCAGGTACCATGAAATATTATACAACCAGCAGAGTAACGGGTGATACTCTACTACCAGATGGAAACAGATATTTTGTTTTTAATGGTTCAACATTTGTTAGGAATGAGAACAATGTTATTTATAGCTGGCAGAACAATACTCAATCATCGATGCCTGTATACAAATTTAGTTCTTGTTTAGGTGATACTATTAAAATGAATCAAAGTTTCAATAAAATACAAAGAATAAACAATAAAAATTATAACACAATTTATTTTTTCCGGTATCCTGACATGCTTAATGATGGTATATATTTTACAAGAGGACTTGGATTAACTGAATCAACTATAGAAGGTGGTGGTAGTTATCTTATCGGAGCATATATTAATGGAAAATTATATGGAGATACTACTGTAACAAATGTTGAGTATGAAGATAATAATACCCTAAAAAAATTCGAGTTGTATCAAAACTACCCTAATCCATTCAATCCAACAACGGTAATTAGCTATCAGTTATCAGACCTCAGCGATGTTAAATTGAAAATATATGATGTATTGGGAAGAGAAGTAGCAATGTTAGTAAATAAATTTCAAAAAGAAGGTAAATATTTGGTTAATTACAATGCCGACGGACTATCAAGCGGAGTTTATTTCTACCAGTTAACAACGGGATCAACTTCCGTTACAAAAAAGATGGTACTTATACGATAAGAGAATAAGAACAGTTCGACTATACTGCTGAATACAACTATTAAAAATCCTTTTAATTTCCGCTTCCTCTCACTCTGCTTCTCTATTCCAAATACAGAATTATTTTTATTATATTAACCATCAAATTATTGATAGCAACATTCCGCATTAAATCATGAACAAGTTTAAAGAACTACATACTGAGTATTCTTACGGGGAACGGATCCAGAAATTCCAGAAACTGATGCACTATAAAATCAGGGATATTCTTCTTGTCTCTAGCCTTTACGATTCTTACCTCTTTGAAGAAGATGGCAGATTGTATGAATTACTAAGAAAGGAATACCAGGGATTAAATCTAAATCACTCCCCGGAAATAACACATATTTCAAGCGGAGCAGAAGCAATCGAAATTGCCAAGGAAGCGGATCATTTTGATATAATCATTACAACGCTGCATATAGATGATATGCACGTTATAAAATTTGCAAAACAGTTACGCGAGGAAGGAATAACAATTCCGATTATTCTTCTTGCGTATGATAACAGGGAACGGAAAGAATTAGTCTCAAATTTTGATACTTCAATTTTTGAAAGAATATTTATTTGGCAGGGAGATTACAGGTTACTAATTGGAATTATAAAGTGCATCGAAGACAAAATGAATGTTGAGAACGACAGCAAAGTTGTTGGTGTTCAATCAATTATTTTAATTGAGGACAATGTAAAATTTTATTCATCATACCTGCCAATAATTTACAATGAGTTGTTCCAGCAATCGCAGAGATTGCTTTCTGAAGGCGTGAACTTAACACATAAATTTTTGCGTATGCGGGCAAGACCTAAAATTCTTTTATGTACAAACTACGAAGAAGCCTGGGGCTTTTACGAAAAATATTCCGACTCTATTCTCGGGATCATTTCTGACATAAATTTTAAAAGGAATGGAGTTAAGGATCCAATCTCGGGAATTCGTTTTGCACAGGCAGTTAAAGAACGGCATGCAGATATTCCAATCCTGCTCCAATCGAGTAATGCTGAATTAGCAGAAAAAGCACGCGCTGTTGGTGTATCGTTCTTACAGAAAGGATCACCAAGACTTTTACATGAATTGCGTGAGTTTATGATCAACAATTTTGGGTTCGGTGACTTTACATTTAGAACCTTTGATGGTGGTGAAGTTGGCAAAGCAACTAACATTAAGGAATTGGAAGAGCAGTTAAAGGTTGTACCGGCGGAGAGCATACAGTATCATGCTGAACGAAATCATTTTTCAATTTGGTTAAAAGCAAGAACGGAATTTTGGCTGGCACACCGGCTTCGCCCGCGCAAGGTTACCGATTTTGTTTCAGTTGAAGATTTACGTAAGGAATTAATTTCATCCATCCAACTTTATCAATCATTGCGAACAAGAGGAATAACCACAGATTTTGCTAAAGATACTTTTGATGAGCAAAACAGTTTTGCACGTATTGGCGGCGGTTCACTTGGCGGTAAAGCGCGTGGTTTGGGATTCATCAACAACTTAATTACAAACTTTAACATCACAAATAAGTTTGAAGGAATTGATATTTATGTTCCATCTGCAATTGTTATTGGAACAGATGTTTTCGATCAGTTCATGGAAGATAACCAGTTAATAGGTTTTGCTCTTAATACAGATGATGATGAAATTCTTACCAAAAAGTTTTTATCAGCAAAGAAATTTCCAAAAGATATTATCCATCGGTTGAAAGATTTTTTGGAATTGGTTAAGGTTCCTCTTGCTGTACGTTCTTCCAGCTTGTTAGAAGATTCCCAATTTCAGCCTTTTGCCGGTGTTTACCAGACTTATATGATTCCAAATAATAATACTGATCCAAAAATTAGAATTCGTGAACTGTTAAATAGTATAAAACGGGTTTACGCTTCCACTTTCTACAAAGCAGCCAAAGATTATATGAAAGCAACTTCATACCGGCTAGAAGAAGAAAAGATGGCGGTTATAATTCAAAAGATGGTTGGTTCCGAAAGAAAAGAAGGAAGACATTATCCTGATTTTGCGGGCGTTGCAAAATCTTATAACTTTTATCCGGTTCCTCCACAAAAATCTTCGGATGGCATTGCGTTAATAGCTTTAGGTCTTGGTAAAACAGTAGTTGAAGGTGGGAACACTGTTCGTTTCTGTCCAAAGTATCCGCGGCATCTTCTGCAGTTTTTTTCAACAAAGGAAACAATACGTAACGCACAGCAGGATTTTTATGCGCTTAATTTAAATGCTTTTTCTAAAGATTGTACGGCACATCCGGAAGATGTTTATGTGCAGAATTATGAACTTCAAAAATCAGAAGAAGACTTAACATTGTTTACAGTTGGGTCTACATATTCAGCAGAAAATGATTCTGTTTATGATGGAATATCCCGCGCTGGAACAAGGGTGGTTACATTTGCTCCAATTCTAAAACATAAAATATTTCCTCTACCGGAAATTCTGGATTTGCTTTTGGATTTAGGGCACTGGGGAATGGGTGCCCAAATTGAAATAGAATTTGCTGTTAATCTGAAAACTCCACCCGGAGTTTTGAAAGAGTTTGGTTTACTGCAAATGCGCCCAATGGTTCTTAGCAGCGAAAATGAAATTTTAATTGTTGATGATCTTAATCAGGAAGATTTAATTGTACAAAGTACACAGGTGCTTGGCAATGGTGAAATTAAAGACATCTATGATATAATAGTTGTGGATATTGAAAAATTTGACAGAAGTAAAAGCAGGGATGTAGCATATGAAGTTGGTTCGCTTAACACAAAATTACTAAACCAGAAAAGACCATACTTATTGGTAGGAGTTGGAAGATGGGGCTCGCTCGATCATTGGCTTGGTATTCCCGTTACGTGGGATCAAATCTCAGGCGCTCATGCAATTGTAGAATCTGGATTTAAAGATTTTAGCGTTACTCCATCACAAGGTTCGCACTTCTTTCAAAATCTAACATCATTCCGAGTTGGATATTTTACAGTCAACTCACATTTAAAAGAAGATTTTATTGATTGGGATTGGTTATCTAACCAGCCGGTTATAGAGGAATTAAAATTCACAAAGCATCTTCAGTTTGAAAACCCGATAATTGTAAAAATAAATGGTCATCAAAATAAAGGAGTCGTTTTAAAACCAAAAGCAGGTTGATTCCTTTGATATACTCCGATGTGATGCTGGAGTTGGAATTGATTTCAAATTTATCAAATTTGATTTACCGTTTTATATCAACAAACCTTTGAGCGGGAAAAAGAATTTTGATTTTAGATGGTTGCTGGAATTAAATTTTTCATTATAGACTATATTTAACCTGAAATAAATTATAAATGGAAAACTTTCTTAACCTTGTATTTGATAACCTTAGCGACCCGGTTTTTGTCTGCAACTTAAACTACGGTAAAACCCTCGGTAATTTTACGATGGTTAACGAGTCCGCATGTAAAAAACTTGGTTATACAAAAAATCAACTCTCGCAGTTAAATTTACTTTCAATATGTGAGGTAAGTTTTGAGAAGGAATTAATCCCGGTTATTGAAAGGTTAATTGAAGAAGGTGAAATTAATTTTGATGCCCCGCTTATTACAAAAAATAACCTAAAATTAATTTTGGAAATCAATTCTATCCTTTTTGAATTAGACGGAAAACAAATAGTTATCTCTGTTGGGAGGGAACCAGTCGGTAGAAAACGTGTGGAGGAAAAACTAAAAAGTACAACCGAGCAGTTGCGAAATCTTTCTTCACATTTACAATCAATCCGCGAAGAAGAACGTACAAATATAGCGCGCGAAATTCACGATGAACTTGGGCAGGTATTAACTGTTCTTAAAATTCAAATAACATTACTTTCTAAAAAACTACGGGAGGATCAACAGGATTTAAAGTTAAGGTTGGAATCTGCTGCAAAACTTTTAGATGATTCAGTTGAGTCTGTCCAGCGCATCACCTCAAAACTACGCCCTGGAATTTTGGATGAGCTTGGATTAATACCGGCTATCGAGTGGCAAGCACAGGAATTTCACACGCGTACCGGAATTAACTTTGAGTGGCTTTTACCCAAAGAAGAAATTTTACTCGAACAAGAAAAGGCTACTGCAATATTCAGAATATTTCAGGAAGCTTTGACGAATGTTGCAAGGCATGCTAACGCAACAAGAGTTAGAATTTATCTTGAAGAATTAAAGAATAATTTTATTTTGGAAATTACTGATAATGGAAAGGGAATAACGATGAATCAGATTAATGATCCAAAATCGCTTGGTATTTTGGGAATGAAAGAACGAGCACTACTTCTTGGCGGCGAAGTTATAATTAAAAGTACAATGGAAAGAGGAACTACGGTTAAGGTGGAAATTCCGATTGATAATTAGAGGTTGAGTATAAAATGAAAGACGGAATGAAAAAACATGATTAAAATATTAATAGCCGATGATCACTCAATTGTACGGCAAGGTTTGAAGCAGATAGTTGCTGAAGAAAATGATATTGTTGTTCAGGGAGAAGCGGGCAGCGCGGAGGAATTGTTTCCTATTTTAGAAAAGCAGGAATTTGATTTAATAATTCTAGATATAAACATGCCGGGTAAAAGTGGCATTGAAATTTTAAAAGATATATCCATTCGTTTCCCACAAATTCCTGTTTTAATTCTTAGTATGTATGGTGAAGAGCAATATGGAATAAGAGCTATAAAAGCAGGAGCTGCCGGTTATCTTAAAAAAGTTAGTGCCCCGGAAGAATTAGTGAAGGCAATTAAAAAAATTGTTGGCGGTGGAAAATATATTAGTCCAACTCTTGCAGAAAAACTTGCTGATAGACTTGGAGATAAAACTAATAAATCTCCACATGAAATTTTATCAAACCGGGAATATGAAATAATGTGTAAAATTGCATCCGGAAAATCAATAGAAGAAATAGCAGAAGAATTATCCATCAGTGTTCCAACAGTTTATACTTATCGCAATAGAATTTTTGAAAAAATGAATCTTAAATCCAATGTTGAATTGACTCAGTATGTTCTTCAAAACAAATTAATTGACTGACATTGATTTTAACCAGCCATCTTGTAATAATTTTTACTACACAATTATCATAAAAATTATTCTTTCACCATCCTTATCAACCACCTATTTTGCTTCCCATATTGAAAGAATAAATTCTTTTGATCTGTAAATCAAAAAATTCAACTGTGCAAATACCGGAGGTAAAATGTTCGATACTGGTAATACTGGTTTTATGCTAATAGCTACAAGTCTTGTAATGCTTATGACGCCCGGCTTAGCATTCTTTTATGGCGGACTTGTTGGACGGAAAAATGTTCTTGCGATTATGATACAGAGTTTTGTTTCAATGGGAATAACTACTGTTCTATGGTGGGCTGTTGGCTACTCACTTTGCTTTAGCGGAGATATTGCAAGCGGTACTGACTGGGGTGGAATATTTGGAAACTTGAATAATGCTTTTCTTTTGGGAATAAATCCCCTGACGCCAACGCCAATAAATCATAGTATCCCGTTAATTGTTTTTGTTGCCTATCAAATGATGTTTGCAATTATAACTCCTGCTTTAATTACCGGTGCATTCACAAACCGCGTAAGGTTTAGTTCGTATCTCATATTTTTAATTCTGTGGCTTCTCTTTGTGTATTTTCCTTTTGTTCATATGGTTTGGGGCGGTGGATTATTTGCAGTTTGGGGCGTAAAAGATTTTGCAGGCGGTATTGTAGTCCATAACATTGCTGGAATGGCAGCACTTGCTTCCGTAGTTTATTTAGGTAAAAGAAAAGTTTCAGATCCCGGTCTTCATAACATACCATTAATAGCTTTAGGCACCGGGTTGCTTTGGTTTGGATGGTATGGATTTAATGCTGGAAGTCAATTTGCCGTTGACGGCATTACTGCAATGGCATTTCTTAATACTGATACCGCTGCTTCCTTTGCAGCAGTTACCTGGATGTTCTTAGCCTGGCGCCTTGAAAAGAAACCAAAATTTGTTGGTTTATTAACCGGAGCCGTTGCTGGTCTTGCTACAATTACACCCGCAGCCGGATTTGTAAGCATAAATTCAGCTGTAATAATTGGCATCTCTGCTGGTGTAGTTTGTTACTTTGCTGTTGCTCTTAAGAATAAATTAGGATGGGATGACGCACTTGATGTATGGGGTGTTCACGGTGTAGGAGGAATGCTCGGAGTAATTCTGCTTGGAGTATTTAGTTCGGTAAGCATTAATCCAGCAGGAACAGATGGTTTGATTTTCGGCGGCACAAAATTCTTTCAGGTTCAGCTTTTGGCTATAGCAATAAGTTCAGTGTACGCGTTTGGGTTTACCTACTTTGTTCTTTGGCTAATTGATAAAGTTTCTGTGGTAGGCTTAACAAAGGAAGAAGAGGAAAAAGGATTGGATGCTGTATTACATGGAGAGACGGCATATTTATGAAAATATTTTTTATTAATTCAGAATTAAAAGTAAATGACAATTTGATTATCCGTAGAGATATAAGGTTTGAAAAATCAAATAAAAAAGTATTTGTAAAAGAAAAAAGTTAAGCGATAGTCAAACAACATTTTTAATTAACCTGTTGTTCAAATTTTAAATCAAATAATTTTTAAACCAAAATTGGAGGTCTACAATGTCTGATTTCGTAAAAGATTTAATGGCTGAAGTGAAAGCGAAAAATCCAGCCGAACCAGAATTTCATCAAGCAGTGCAGGAAGTAGCAGATTCGCTTGTGCTTGTAATGGAACGCCATCCTGAATATCGATCTGCAAAAATATTAGAGCGATTAATAGAACCAGAGCGAGTGATTTTATTCCGCGTTCCCTGGGTTGATGAACAAGGTGAAGTTCATATCAATCGTGGTTACAGGATCGAAATGAACAGTGCAATTGGTCCGTACAAAGGTGGATTAAGATTCCATCCATCAGTAAATCTTGGCATTCTAAAATTTTTAGCATTCGAACAGGTATTCAAAAACAGCTTAACAACATTACCTATGGGCGGCGGTAAAGGTGGTTCCGATTTCGATCCAAAAGGAAAAAGCGATTTGAAAATTATGCGCTTCTGCCAGGCATTTATGAGTGAATTGTTCCGTCATATCGGTCCGGATACAGATGTTCCTGCCGGTGATATTGGTGTTGGCGGAAGAGAGATTGGTTATCTGTTTGGAATGTACAAAAAATTAAGAAATGAATTTACCGGTGTTTTAACTGGTAAAGGATTGAACTGGGGCGGCTCACTCATTCGTCCGGAAGCAACTGGTTTTGGTGCTGTTTATTTTGCTTCAGAAATGCTTGCAACCAAAGAACAAACATTTGATGGAAAGGTTTGTTTAGTTTCTGGCAGCGGCAACGTTGCCCAGTACACAGTTGAAAAAATAAATGAGCTTGGTGGTAAGGTAGTTACCCTTTCCGATTCCAATGGGTACATATACGATGAGGAAGGAATTGATAACGGAAAACTAAAATATATTATGGATCTAAAGAATGTAAGACGCGGAAGAATTAAAGAATACACTGACAAATACAAGAGCGCTATTTTCACACCGATTGATCCGAAGCTGGATTATAATCCAATGTGGAGCCACAAAGCACAATGTGCATTTCCATGCGCTACACAAAATGAAATAAATGTAAAGGATGCAAATAACTTAGTGAACAATGGGGTTTATGTTGTAAGCGAAGGTGCAAATATGCCAACTACTCCGGATGGAGTTGAGATTTTCCTTGATAAAAAAATTCTTTATGGACCAGGAAAAGCAGCAAATGCTGGTGGCGTTGCAACAAGCGGTTTGGAAATGACACAGAACAGCATGCGCCTGCCATGGTCTAGAGAAGAAGTTGATAGCCGTTTAAGAATGATTATGAAAAGCATACACAAAACCTGCGTAGTAACAGCGGAAAGATTTGGAACCCCGGGTAATTACGTTAATGGTGCCAATATTGGTGGCTTCTTAAAAGTAGCTGATGCAATGATGGATCAGGGAGTGGTATAGTACAGCCCATCCCCAACCCCTTCCCAAAGGGAAGGGGAATCTATTTAAGTCCCCCATAGGGGGATTTAGGGGGCTGAGTTCTTGATGCAATGATGGATCAGGGAGTTGTGTAAATAGAGCCTATCTATCAGCCCCTTCCCTTAGTGAAGGGGCTTTTTAATTAATCGCATTCCCCAGCAAAATTCTTAAGTGCAAAAATATAATTCTTTCTTTATTTTGGTTGTGAAAATCATGTTCCTTATTTATCACTATTTTATTATAGTATCTTTTAAAGGAATTTGAAAGGTTATAGAAATAAATTTTTGCAGTTAATTAAATGCCAATAAATCCTTTAGAAACCTGGGACAATTTTGACCTGATGTGGGTGGAGCATGGTTATGGCAACCGCTTCCAGGGTTTCCAGAATTTAATGCGGCTCCGCATCAGAGATATTCTTATTGTCTCAAGTTTATATGATCTTTATCTTTTTGAAGAAGATGGCAGACTTTACGAATTGATCAGGAATGAATACCAGGGATTAAATCTTAGCCACTCACCGGAATTAACAAGAGTCTCCAGCGGTAATGAAGCAATTGCGCTTGCAAAGGAAGAGAACCGTTTCGATCTTATCATAACAACGTTGCATATTGAAGATATGCACGCGCTTGAGTTTGCAAAACTTCTAAAGGAAAATAATCTAAACATTCCTATTGTTCTGCTTGCTTACGATAACAGGGAGCTTAAAGAACTACTGCTTCATCACGATACTTCTGTGTTTAGCAAAATATTTATCTGGCAGGGAGATTTCCGTTTAATCATTGCTATAATAAAATTTCTTGAAGATAAAATTAATGTCGATCACGATACCAGGATGGTTGGTGTTCAAAGCATAATTGTTATTGAAGATAATGTACGGTTTTATTCATCGTTTCTTCCAATCATTTACACTGAAATTCTTAAGCAATCCCAGCGGTTAATTCTGGAAGGAATTAATCTCTCGCATAAATTTTTACGTATGCGTGCCCGCCCCAAAATTCTTCTCTGTTCAACATACGAAGAAGCCTGGGAATATTACACAAAGTATAAAGAATTTATTCTTGGAATAATTTCAGACATAGACTTTCAGCGGAATGATGTTCAGGATCCGCTTGCCGGAGTAAAGTTCGTCGAGTCTGTTAGAAAAGAACATTCGGATATACCAGCGTTACTTCAGTCTAATGATCCGGAAAAAGAAATGCTTGCGCAATTAGTTGGAGCCAAATTCCTTTTAAAAGACTCTCCAACATTTCTTAGCGAGCTTCGCCAGTTTATGAACAACTACTTTAGTTTTGGTGACTTCTCTTTTAGAACACCGGAAGGATTTGAAGTTGGTCACGCAAGTAATCTTAGACAATTAGAAGAACAGCTTCAGGTAGTTCCTGATGAAAGCATTTTATATCATTCAGAACGAAATCATTTTTCCAATTGGTTAAAAGCAAGAACAGAATTTTGGCTTGCCCATAAATTGCGTCCGCGGAAAATTACTGATTATCCTTCCGTAGCTGAGTTAAGAAAAGATTTAATTGATTCACTTCATAATTACCGCACAATGCGCCAGCGCGGGTTGATAACTGATTTTCATAAAGAATCTTTCGATCCGGAAACCAGCTTTGCGCGCATTGGTGGCGGTTCACTTGGTGGTAAGGCGCGTGGTCTTGGCTTTGTAAATACATTAATAAATGATTACAACCTTCGCGACCGTTTTGAAAAAGTTGTTATCTATGTTCCGCCCGCAGTAGTTTTAGGCACCGATGTTTTCGATCAGTTTGTTGATGAAAATAATTTAAGGAAGTTTGCACTTAACTGTACTGATGACCGTGAGATTACGAAAAGATTTCTGGAAGCAAGTAAATTTCCGGAAGAAATTCTTGGCGAACTTGCTGCATTCCTTGATATTATCAGAACACCGATTGCCGTTCGCTCATCCAGCTTGTTGGAAGATTCGCAGTATCATCCTTTTGCAGGTGTTTATGAAACTTATATGCTTCCAAACAGGCACCCAAACCAGCTTATCAGGTTGAATGATTTGCTCAACACAATCAAGCGGGTTTACGCATCAACTTTTTACCAGGGTGCAAAAGATTATTTTAAGGTAACAACCTACCGTCTTGAAGAAGAAAAAATGGCGGTGATAATCCAGAAGCTGATCGGGTCGTTACATCAGAATCGCTTTTACCCGGATTTTGCTGGTGTTGCAAAATCTTATAACTTCTATCCAGTTGCACCACAGAAATCAAATGACGGCACTGTTTCCGCTGCGCTTGGTTTGGGTAAAACCGTTGTTGATGGCGGCAATGCTTTACGGTTCTGTCCAAAATATCCAACGGATTTGATGCAGTTCTATTCGGTAAAAGAAGCATTGAACAATAATCAAATAGAATTTTATGCTCTCGATCTGGACGGTTACTCCGAAGGCTTTGAAGAAACACATGATGTTTTGGTGAAGCAATATGGATTAAATATTGCCGAAGATGATGGAACGCTTACGTATGTTGGTTCAACTTACTCCAAAGAAAATGATGCTATCTATGATGGCATAGGAAGAAGTGGTGCACGTGTTGTTACATTTGCCCCGGTTCTTCAAAATAAAATATTTCCGTTGCCACAAATCCTGGAGCTGCTACTTGATATGGGTACCTGGGGAATGGGAACACCAGTAGAAATTGAATTTGCTGTTAGAATGTCAGCCCCTAAAGGAGAACCCAGAGAGTTTGGACTACTTCAAATGCGCCCATTGGTAATTAACCGTGAAGTAGAAGAATTGCGTCTTGAAGAGACGGATAAGAATAAAATCATCTGTCAGAGTAATCATGTTCTTGGCAACGGCGCCATTAGGGATATTAAAGATATTGTTGTTGTAGATTATCATAAATTTGAAAGAGCTAAAAGTCGGGAAGTTGCCAAAGAAGTTTCTTCTTTTAATACACGACTTATTTCTGAATCGCGTCCGTATCTTTTAATAGGTGTTGGAAGATGGGGAACTCTGGATCCATGGCTTGGAATTCCAGTAAAGTGGGAAGAGATTGCCGGCGCAAGGGCAATTGTTGAAACTACTTTTAAAGAATTTTCCGTTACACCGTCGCAGGGTTCTCATTTTTTTCAGAACATAACTTCATTCCAGGTTGGATACTTTACCATTAACGAAAAAGATCAGCATAGTTTTTTGGATTGGGACTGGCTGTTAAATCGCGAGCCATATGATCAACTGGAATTTACAAAGTTAATTCGTTTTGAAAAACCAATAACTATAAAAATGAATGGTCAGCAAAGTAAAGGAATAATTTTGAAACCGGAGGATGAAAATTGAACGAAGAAAAACCTGATCCGACCAGGAGAGCCGCAGTTTTCGATTCCTGCCCGCATTGCGGAAGAGTATTAAGCCCGTGGGAAAAAGTACTGCTTAATGTTGATCGTATGCTGATGTGTAAAGGCTGCTGGTATAGAATTGTTCTTGATGTCTTTACAGATGATAAATCAGCCGATGAGAAAAACAAGAAGGATAAAAATAAATGAAATCTTACAATTCTTTTGATGTTGCACAAGAACAAATTCTTCAGGCAGCAAACCTGCTTAACCTTGATGAAGCTACAAAAGAGCTTTTACTATGGCCCCAGAAAGAGTTCAAATTTACTTTGCCTATAAGAATGGATAATGGAAAAGTAAAAATTTTTCATGCTTACAGGATTCAATACAATTATGCAAGAGGACCAGCAAAAGGTGGCATCCGTTTTCATCCTGATGAAACAGTAGATGTAATCCGTGCACTTGCAAGCTGGATGTGCTGGAAAACCGCAGTAGTTGATCTTCCGCTTGGTGGTGGTAAAGGTGGTGTTGTTTGCGATCCTAAAAATATGTCTGAACGTGAACTCGAAAATCTTTCCCGCGCTTACATCCGTGCTGTTGCACATTATATTGGATTGGATAAAGATGTGCCAGCACCGGATGTTTATACAAATCCTCAAACCATGGCTTGGATGATGGACGAATACGAAACAATAATGAATCGTCATCATACCGGAGTTTTAACAGACAAGCCAATGCAGCTTGGCGGAACTGAAGGAAGAAGAGATGCTACTGCCCGCGGTGGAGTAATTACAGTAAGGGAAGCCTGCAAACGACTTAACATAGATCCCAAAAAATTTGCAATCCAGGGATTTGGAAATGCCGGACAACGCGCCGCATTGCTTCACCAGGAAATTTTAGGAACCGGAAAACTAATTGCGTGCAGCGATAGCCGCGGTGCTGTTTATAATGAAAACGGGATGGATCCCAAAGAACTTGTTACTCATAAACTAAAGACAGGTTCTGTAAAAGGATTCCCCGGTGGAAAAGAATTTCCGCATAAGGGAGTTCTTGAACTTGATGTGGATGTTCTCTATCCGGCAGCTTTAGAAAATTCAATTACTGCTGAGAATGCAAATAATATAAAAGCAAAAATAGTTTGTGAACTTGCAAATGGTCCAACAACTCCAGAGGCAGATTTAATTTTGAATCATAAAGGTGTTTACGTTATTCCGGATATTTTGGCAAGCGCCGGAGGTGTAACAGTCTCTTATTTTGAAATGGTTCAGGACAGCTATTCATATTTTTGGGATGAAAATCTGGTTCATCAACGGCTTGATGATAAACTTACAAAAGCATACAATACTGTACACGAAGCAGAGCGTGAAAAGAAAGTACACCCGCGTTTAGCTGCCATGGTTGTAGGTGTTGCCCGCGTGTCCGAAGCATGCAAATTAAGAGGATGGGTGTGATTCTTTTATTTTTTATTGTTATTTAAGTAAAATTCTTGATTTTAACCTTGATCTCCTTTCAAAATAAAAGTTAAGATCAGGAGCAAGATTAAAAAAGATCTAATATTATTTTGTGAGGACTTAGTTATTCAAACATTGTTTGTAGAGTTCACCGACTAATTTCCTGCTTTAACCGATTAACTGTTCATCAAAATAAACATACCCATTATTTTACCATCAACTTTTAGAATAATAATTCACATTACGGAACTAAACCATATTTTGCGACGTCTGAATCTGAAAATCGAATAATCGTTCAATCAATGAATTAGAATTCATAAAATAAACGGGTAATTCAAAAATAGAATTGATATATTAGTGATGGAAATAATAATTCACTAAAAGAGAAAGAAAAAATGGAAGAATTAAATTCATTAGGCAGAAAAGAAAGAGAAAAGCTTTTAAGAAAAAAAGAAATAATGAATGCTGCGGCAATTCTTTTTGCGGGAAAGGGATTTAGCCACACTACGCTTGAAGAAATTGCTGTAAAAGCTGAGTTCGGTATCGGTACAATATACAATTACTTTCAATCCAAGGAGGAAATATATAAGTCCATTATAGATTCCACTTTTGATGCGAGCCTTGAAATTATAAACAGATGTATAAATTCCACCAGCTCACTGATTGAATTTTTTAATATCTACACAAAAGAAATTTTTGAGTATTACGCAAAAAATAAGGAAGCACTAATAATTATTGCCGGGTTTTATACTGCAGTAGGTGAAGGACCAGCTAACTTAAGACACGATACCTTTGAAGCCAAACATAGCATTTTAGATGACCTGCTTTTTAAAAAAATAAAAGAAGGTATAAAGAATAAGGAGATTAGAAAGGTAAATCCCGAATATCTTTATCAGTTATACCACGGACTTCTTTTTCCCTACATAGCAAATTTAGCTTTTATGAATAAGTTGAATGAGTCAGAAATTTTGCAGCACGTCAATTTTATTCTTGACGTTATTTTTAATGGAATTTTAGTTAAGTAATTATTTCAGGAGAAACAGTGAAAAAAATAATCCTTTTCTTACTAATACTTTTTATTAGTAAAAATTATTCACAAAACAACTTTATAACACAGGATTATATTCCAGGTGGAATTAGTAGTTTGTCATCGCAATTGAACAATGAGAAAGCGAATAATATAAAATTATCTTCCAAAGAATTGAATCTCTCTTTGAACGAAGCTATATCTATGGCTCTTGAGCAGAACAAAGATGTTTTGGTTTCAAACGAAGATTTGAAAAAATCGGAAGCCCAGATAAACGAAGCTTACGGAAATGCATATCCAACGCTAAACTTTGAAGCGCAATATGTTAGAAATATTAAAAAACAAGCTTTGTTTCTACCGGGCAATTCACCTTTTAATCCAGATCCTACACCAATTAAGTTAGAACTTGGTACAGACAATAACTATTCGGCTTCACTTACATTAACCCAGGTATTGTTCAGTGCTAAAGTAAATACGGCAATTTCTATAGCAAAAGAATATAGCCACTATACAGAGCATAACGCACAATCTGTTAGGCAGGATGCTGTACAGAATGTTAAGAAAGCTTATTACGGAGTTTTGTTTACTAAGAAAATTATTGAAGTTACAAGACAAGGTTTGGAATTAGCAAAAGCGACTTATGAAAATCTTCAAAAACTATATAAGGAAGGAATGGCTTCTGAGTTTGATCTTCTTCGGGCAGAAGTACAGGTTGCAAATACAGAACCACGGCTAAGTCAATCGGAAAATAATTACGTATTGGCAAAAAATGCGTTAAGAAATGTTTTAGGATTAGACATAAATCAGGAAATCAATTTGACCGATGACCTAAAGTTAGATGAAGTTCCATTGAATGTTGTTGAAGAAGAAAGCCAGCAGTCATTACAACGTAATAGTCTTTTGCTTGGATTACAGGCATACGAACTGATTTTAGACAAGAATATTACAATTCAAAAATCTGATAATTACCCAACACTTGCGGCATTTGGAAATTATCAGTACCAAACGCAGGATGACGGTTTCAAATTTAATCAATATAACACGCTCAATACTGCAATGGTTGGCGTTACTTTAACTTACAATATTTTTAATGGTTTGCAAACTAAGTACAGAATAGAGCAGGCAATAATTGAAAAGGATAAAACAACATTAAACAGAAAAAAACTTGAAGATGGAATAAAGATACAAGTTGACGAAGCAAAACTTAGAATGCTGGAAGCTAAGAAAAGAGTTGATGCTCAGGCAAGGAGTGTTGAACAAGCTACAAAAGCCGTATCAATTGCAGAAGTTAGATTTAAAAATGGTTTAGGTACACAATTAGAATTAATTGATTCCCAGGTAGCGCTTACCAGTACTCAAATAAATAAAGCACAAGCAGTTTATGATTATCTTGTTGCCCGTGCTGACTGGGAAAGAGCATCTGGGTACAATCAACTTTAATTACGGATTACGAATTCAGAATTACGAATGCTAAAAAAAGATTTATAAATGAAAAAGAATAATATAGTAATAGATAAGAGTTATCAATTTGCACTCAGGATTATAAAATTATATAAATATTTAATTCAAGAGAAGAACGAATATGTTCTTGGAAAGCAATTATTAAGATGCGGAACTTCAATTGGGGCAAATATTGAAGAGGCAATTGGTGGGCAAACAGAAAAAGATTTTTATGCAAAAATTACTTTGGCTTATAAAGAAGCGAGAGAAACTAATTACTGGTTAAGATTATTAAAAGATTCCGAAATACTGGAAATTAAAGTTTCTGATTCTTTATTAAAAGACTGTGACGAATTACTTAAAATTATTGGCAGTATTCAACTTACTTTAAAAAACTGTAATTCGTAATTACTAATTTGAAATTGAATTTTTATTATAGGAGAATAAATTAAAATGGAAAAAAGAAAAAATATGTGGCTGATGATGGCTGTTGTGCTTATTAGCGTAATTTCTTTTCAGTACATAGGATGTGGTGCAAAGGAAAAAGAAGAATCAAAAGCAGCTAAAAGAGTGGCAAGCTCAGATTCAGTTTCTGTACTTACGGTAAAAGTTGAGAGTAAAAAACTTACCTTAACTAAAACTTATACAGGTACAATTGAAGGAGAGCAGCAGGCAAATATCGTATCGCAGCTTGCGGAAAGAATTGTTGAAATTCCTGTTAAAGTTGGCAGTAATGTTAGTGCTGGGCAGGTTTTAATTCGATTGGATAAAAGTGGAGCAACATCGCAATATTACCAGGCGCAGTCCAATATGAAAAACTTTGAACGCAATCTGGCAAGGATGAAATCCCTGTACGAAGGTGGAGCTGTATCAAAACAAAATTTGGATGATGTTCAAACCGGATATGATGTAGCCAAAGCAAACTTTGATGCCGCAAGAAGTGCAATTGAAATAACTTCTCCAATAAGCGGAGTGGTAACAGAGGTTAAACTTAATCCAGGTGATTTTGCTGCACCGGGTATGCCGATAATTACCGTTGCAAAAATAAGTATGTTAAAAATGGTTCTTAGCGTTGGCGAAGCAGATGTTCCTTACGTAAGCCTTGGTCAATCAATTAAAATATATTCGGAAATTAATCCTTCAATAACTGCAACCGGAAGAATTTCTGAGATTGCAAAATCTGCCGATCTTCAAACAAGAACTTTTGTTGTTAAAGCAACTTTCCCAAGCGGTAAAGACCAGTGGTTCAAACCAGGAATGTTTGGCAAAGCTGAAGTAATACTTGTTTCGTCCAGGGTTTCGCCGGTAATTCCACGCGAGGCTGTAACATATACAGAACAGGGTCCTAAAGTTTTTATTGTGAAAGATGGGAAAGCATTTGGTAAGGAAGTAAAACTTGGAATACAGAATGAAACCGATATTGAAGTATTGGAAGGTATAGGTGCTGGAGATGAAGTTGTAAAAATAGGTATGAACAATCTAAAAGATTCTATGTTAGTTGTTCGGACAAAAGAAGATATCCTTTCATCAAAATAATTTTTTAAGAAGGAAATGAAAATATGAAATTAGCTGATATATCAATTAAACGCCCGGTCTTTGCCACTATGATGATTTTATCATTGGTTGTGCTTGGACTTTTTTCCCTGACGCGTTTAAATGTAGATCTTTATCCAAACGTTGATATACCATTTGTTGTTATAACTACAGTATTACCTGGAGCTGGTCCAGAACAGATTGAATCGGATGTGACCAAACAGTTGGAAGATGCTGTAAATACAATCGGCGGTATTAAGCACGTTGAATCTAGATCGCAGGAAAACGTATCGCTTGTTATTATTGAGTTTAAACTTGAGATTGATGGCAAGCAGGCAGCACAGGAAGTAAGAGAAAAGGTAGCGGCAGTTAGAAGCCAGCTTCCAAAGGAAATTGAAGATCCTGTTATTCAACGGTATGATCCTGCCAGTTTACCAATTATGACTTTTACTGTATCAGGTCAGAGATCTGAAAAAGACTTAACTACATTCACGAAGAATGTGATAAAGAAAAGGATTGAAAACATTCCGGGTGTTGGTAATGTTGTGTTAATTGGTGGAGCAGAAAGAGAAATAAACATCAATGTTGATCTTGAAAGATTACGTGCATATTCTCTTTCAATAAATGATGTTATTCAAAGTGTAGGTGCTTCAAATGTGGAAATACCTGGTGGCAACCTTAACCAGGGAACGCGCCAGTTGCTTCTTAGAACAATGGGTAAATTCCAGGATGTGAAAGATTTTGGTAAAATAATTATTGTAAATGATAAAGGAAATATTGTCCGCCTTGAAGAAATTGCAACAATAGTAGATGGCGCAAAAGAGAAGGTTAGTTTGTCGCGCTATAATGGATTACCTGCAGTTGGTTTGAATATTTTAAAACAGTCAGGCTCAAATACAATCCAGGTAGCAGACCAGGTAAAAAAACAAATTCAAAAAATTGAAGCTGAACTTCCAAAGGATTTAGCAATATCAATTGCCCAGGATAATTCAGTTTACATTAAAGATTCAGTTAATGATGTTCTTTTTGATCTTATCTATGGTGGTTTGTTAGCGATAATAGTTATCTATTTATTTCTTGCCAACATAAGAAGTACTATTATAAGCGCAATAGCGCTGCCTACATCTGTTATTGCCACATTCTTTGCAATGTATATTCTAAACTTTACTTTAAATATGATGTCCCTTCTTGCCCTTTCACTGGCAGTTGGATTGTTGATTGACGATGCTATTGTTGTTATAGAAAATATTTACCGGCATCTCGATCAGGGAGAAACTCCATTTGAAGCAGCCAAATCCGCCACCAATGAAATTGGACTTGCTGTTCTTGCAACTACATTTACAATTGTGGCGGTATTCGTTCCAGTTGCATTTATGGAAGGTATTGTTGGTAGATTTTTCTATGAGTTTGGAATTACCATTTCAGTGGCAGTAATGGTTTCCTTGTTTGTAGCTTTTACTTTAACGCCAATGCTTTCTTCGCGCTGGTTATCAAAGGAAGATGAGCATTTAACAAAGTCTCGCAATGTTTTAAGAAACATTCTCTATTATTTCAACTATTACTTTAATAAACTTAACGACCTATATCGAAAAATATTAAAGTGGGCTTTGAATCATAGAAAGACAATTATCTTAAGTTCTATCGTAATATTTTTTGCAAGTCTTATGCTTGGTGGTTTAATCGGTAGTGCGTTCTTTCCTAATACTGATAGAAGCGAATTCTATATTAAGGTAAATGCAGCAGCAGGTACCTCGCTGGATCAAACAGATCAAATTTGTAAGCTTGTAGAAGAAAAATTAAAGCTGCGTCCAGAAGTAACAAATCTTCTTACAACAATCGGTGGAGAAAATACACCGGTAAATAAAGGACAGATTCTTGTTAAATTAGTAAAGAAAAAAGATCGTAAGAAAAGCGATGAAATAATAATGGATGAAATTCGTACTGCCTTAAAGGGAATTCCTGGAGTTGCTTTTGACTTTAGAGTAGAAGGTGGACCTGGCGGTGGAGAAAAACCAGTAACACTTAGTTTACAGGGTCCGGAAATTGAACAGTTAAAAAAAATATCCGAAGAAGTTAAAACTATTTTCAAATCAACCCCTGGAGCAGTTGATATTGAAACAAGTTTGGAAGCTTCTAAACCGGAAATAAGAGTAAAAATTGATCGCGACAAAGCTTCTGATTTGGGAGTTAATGTTTACTCCATTGCTTCTTCTGTAAGAGCAATGGTTGATGGTTACGTTTCTACTAAATACCAGGAAGGCGATGAACAATATGATGTAAGAGTAAGATTGAAAGAAACAAACCGTAAATCCATTTCCGATGTTCAGAACCTAATGATAATGAGTTACAAGAAAGGTAACGCTGGAGAAAAAATTAATGTTCGACTTGGAGACGTAGCGCAAGTATATGAAGGGACTGGACCTTCAGTTATTAACAGGTATGCAAGACAACGTGAAATCCGTGTGGATGCCAACGTTTCCGGAAGATTAATGGGAGAAGTACTTGGTGATATTCAGAAACAAACAGCAGGATTGAGTCTTCCTGCCGGCTACAACATCAAAGTAATTGGCGAAGGTGAAATGCAAGCCGAATCATTCTTTAACATTTTAATTTCGTTGATGCTGGCAATCGTGTTTGTTTACATCGTTCTTGCTATGCAGTTCGAAAGTTTCATCCATCCGTTCAGTATTATGTTGTCGCTCCCGATGGCAATTATTGGTGCTATGTTAGCTTTGGTTATTGCCAATAGTGCGATGTCGGTTATATCAATGATTGGTATTATAATGCTTATGGGACTTGTAACCAAGAATGCAATTCTTCTAATTGATTATACAAATATTCTGCGGGAACGCGGACTATCCAGAACAGAAGCATTGCTACAAGCCGGTCCAACCCGTCTTCGTCCAATTTTGATGACGACCTTTGCGATGATCTTTGGAATGGTGCCGGTTGCATTTGCTTTAGGTGAAGGCTCGGAATTCCGTTCTCCAATGGGTCAGGCAGTAATTGGTGGATTGATTACATCTACAATACTAACATTGTTAGTAGTTCCGGTTGTTTACTCAGTACTTGATGACTTATCTTTCGGTAAACTTGTAAAAGTTTTTTCCAGAATATTTTCCTTTGCAGGAAAGAAAAAAGAAATATTGTTAGAAGCTGAACCCGTTTCAAATAAATAAATTTAATTATTTATTGCTTTTAATATCTCTGTGATTCTGTGTTTCTGTGGTGAATGTTTTAAATGAGAATAAAGAATTTACCACAGAGGCACAAAGACACAGAAAAAACTTATTTTTTAGACAACTTTTTAGGGTAAAGATTAAATTAAGGAGAACTTTATGAAAATTGCATTCCTTGTTTATCGTGAAGTACATGACGAAAGAATTGAAGAATTGCTAAACAAAGCTGGCGTTGATTTTTATACTGAGTGGGAAAATGTTAAAGGCAAAGGACACGAAACTATGCCGCATCTTGGTTCCAGAACTTTTCCCGGATTTAACTGTGTTAGGATGATTGCATTTGAACATGAAGAGCAGTTGGAAAAAGTAATTGATATGGTGAAAGAATTGAATACAACAATAAAGATGAAAGATGATTATGTACGATTGTTCCAGATGCCGTTAGAAAGAATATTATAATAGAATTCTCTATCATTATTTATGCAAGTAATTGTGCTAAAGATAAATAAATTTACAAAGATTGGTAGTCCCGTTAGGGACTAAAAATTGTTAGACAATAAATTTAACAACAGTAAGTAGTCCCATAGGGACGAAATATTGCATACAACAATGAGCAACACCTATACACAAATTCATATTCAAATAATTTTTGCTGTTCAATACCGAAGGGCAATTATTGATGGTATATGGAAGGATGAATTGTACAAATACATTACAGGAATTATTCAAGCACAAAAACACAAATTAGTTATAATTAATGGAGTCGCAGACCATGTTCATATACTAATCGGTTATAGACCTCATCAATCATTATCTGATTTGCTTCAGGATATAAAAGGTAGTTCATCAAAATGGATTAATGAAAGCAAGTTTACACACTCAAAATTTGCGTGGCAGGAAGGATATGGAGCATTCTCATATAGTCATTCACATTTATCTAAAGTAATCAATTACATAAAGAATCAAGAACAGCACCATAAAAAAATAACCTTTACCGAAGAGTATAAATCGTGGCTTAAAGCCTATAACGTTGAATTTGATGAACGATACATTTTAAGAGAACCTGAATAATAATATTTCGTCCCTGACGGGACTTTACTATTGTTGTTTTGAAAGATTTTTACCAATATTGGATCCCTCTGGGACCAGTGATTCTAAATATTTTCTAGTAAATAAAGGTAGGACTTCATTGCATTAACAAAGAAGTAATGAAGAAAGGGTAAACTAGATGAGAGCAATTATTCTGTTATTGATTTTTCTTACTTCAACATGTTTTTCTATTCCCTCAAATAAAGATTCTAAAAATTGTTTTAGAGTGATGACTTATAATATCCGGTATGCCGGGGATAAAATTTCTGATGGTACAAATGCCTGGGATAATAGAAAGGAATTTGTAAGTAAAACAATAAGATTCCACAAAGCTGATATAGTTGGTCTTCAGGAAGCGCTCAAGATACAACTTGATGATTTTAATAAACTTCTTCCAGAGTACATCCAAATTGGAGTTGGACGAGATGATGGAAAAGAAAAAGGGGAGTTTTCTGCTGTGCTGATACGAAAAGATCGGTTTAAGATTTTAACCCAATCAACTTTTTGGTTATCAGAAACACCGGATCAACCATCCAAAGGCTGGGATGCCGCATTCCCTAGAATTGTAACCTGGGCAAAACTTCTTGATAGCCAAACAAAAAAAATATTTTTTCTGTTTAATACTCACTTCGATCATATGGGTGAAGCGGCAAAGAAAAGCAGCGCAACTTTGATATTAAAAAAGATATCAGAAATTGCACCTGGTTTTCCGGTAGTTGTTACCGGCGATTTTAATTCACTTAAAGATTCTGATCCGTATAAAATTCTAACCGAATCTAAAGGCAAAGATTCAAAGCATGAATTATTTGATTCTCAATTCATTTCGCAAAACGGGCATTACGGTGGCTACGTTAGCTTTAATGGATTCCAGGACACATTGGAAGTGAACAACAAGATTGATTACATTTTTGTTAATAAGAAAATAAATGTTTATCAGCACGGTATAATTGGAGAAAAAATTGATGGGCGTTATCCATCAGATCATATGCCGGTTGTAGCGGATCTTTATATTAAGTAAATCATCATGCTATAAGAATAAATATTTTTCTAAATCATTCTCTAACTCTTGTTCTTAATCTTGCTCTTGTTCTCTCTCTTGCTCTTGTGATGAAGTGGAACAAACGCGCCCATTACAAATGTTATAAGTGTGGTTAAGCAAGCAAACAAATTTAAAATACAAAACACAAACAAATAAGATAAAATTATGAGACATACAATTTTAGGCGCTGGTGGTTCAATAGGAAACGCACTAGCATATGAATTATTAAAAACTAAAGATGATAACATTCGTCTTGTTTCGCGGAGCAACTATACAATACCAGGAACGGATTCGTTTAAGGCAGATATTACTTCCTATGAAGAAACTTTGAATAGCGTTAAAAACTCCGATATAGTTTATTTAAGTGCAGGTCTTCAGTATGATACAAAAGTATGGACAGAATTGTGGTATAAGATTATGCAAAACACAATAGATGCCTGTAAAAAAGTTGGAGCTAAATTGATCTTTTTTGACAACGTTTATATGTACGGTAAAGTAAATGGTAAAATGACTGAAACCACACCATATAATCCCTGCAGTAGAAAGGGCGAAATAAGAGCAAAACTTGCAACTATGTTGGAAGACGAGTTTAAGAAAAAAAATATAAATGCTATTATTGCAAGAGCGGCAGATTTTTACGGTCCATATGCAACAAAATCCAGTGTACCATACGTATTAGCAATTGATAAATTAATGAATGGAAAAAGTGCGCAATGGTTAGTTGATGTTAATAAACCGCATTCATTTAGCTATACAATAGATTGTGCAAAAGGACTAAAGTTACTCTCAAAAAGTGATGAATCATTTAATCAAATTTGGCATTTACCAACATACAATCCTGCACTAGATGGGAAAACATTTATCAACCTGATTGCCAAAGAATTAGGTGTTGCTCCAAATTATTCTGTTCTAAAAAAATGGATGATAAAAGCTGTTGGTTTCTTTAACAAAACTTTATCAGAAATTTATGAAATGCTTTACCAGAGTGAGTTTGAGTATTATTTTGATTCAACAAAGTTCAACAATTTTTTCAATTATAAACCAATATCTTACGCTGAAGGAATTCACGAGACAATTGAGTTTATAAAAAAAAATAAATGAAGACCATTAACAGATTATAAAAACCGTAAGGATTCATTCGATTTACAGTGAAGTTTTACACCTGAAGACTTAAAGTTACTTGAATTATGTCGCAACGACCTTTCCTAAATTTTGGGGGTACTGTATTATTGAATAACAAAGTATTATAGTGAATTGTCTGAAAAGCTATTTCAATTTATATATACAATAATTAAGTTTGTTACGTAAAATCAATTTTTCTATGAAACAAGCAGATATTGATGCCCTGATTATAATGCCTAAGCTTATTTCTTCTTCTACTAAAGGGAAGTTCAAGCTTATAAATAGAAGTAGAAGAATTAATCTTGAAGCGATTTCTGAAGATGAAAAAAATTCATTTGAAATATTTATAAGGCAAAGTGAAAAATTTGAAGAACGTTTTTCCATAGGCTTAATGTTAATTCCACCGGAGGAGGATAATATAATATTAGTAAGATATAATGGAGTACATGGAGAGCATAAAAATTTATTTACTGACAGAAAAGTCTATTACTCTTTTCATAAACATTATGCTACTGAAGAAGCAATATTGCAAGAAATTAAACCAGAACATACGGCAAAAGAATCTAATTACGTACATTTTAAAGGAGCCTTGATAAAGTTCTTCGAAGAATTAAATTTTATCAATTATAAAGATTATTTAAAAATTTTTGAAATAGAATACGAGGATCCTGACCAAACGAATTTATTTGGAATACAATGAATGAAGTAAACGAAATAAGGAAAATACTAACAAGTCAATTTTCGGATTTGTTTGATATTAAATTAATAAGACCTAATATTTACCAGGTAATGCTTCCTTTCTATTATCCCGATGGCGATATATACGAGATTTTTATTGAGAAAAATAATGGCAATTATATAGTTCAGGATTATGGTTTGTCTTTAATGAAATTATCATATGACACTGAAACAGAAACGGATTCAAAAAAAGATTTGATAAAAAAAATAATATCAGAAAATCAGGTAAAATATGATTCAGGGAATATTTATCTGCCTTCTGAACAGGATTCACTGATTCCTAATCTATTGGCAATTATAGATACTATTACAAAAATTACATCGCTTAATGTGTTAAATAGAAAACTCATTAGAAATGTATTTTATGAATTATTGGAATCATTTCTGTCAGAAAAATTTAAAGATTACGGTTTTGAAAGAAAATTTATTCCTGATGCAGTCCCTTTTGCTTCTGATTATTTAGCACCCCATGCAATAACCAAAACTAAATTGAACACACCTATTTGTATATTTCCTATTGCTTCCAATGATAGATGTGACCAGGTTACAATTACTGTACAGCATTATTTATTGAGCAATTATCATCCTTTGTTAATTGGGATATATGAGAACATGGAAGATATTTTTCCTAAAAAGAGTTCAAAAGTAACTAATCTTTTAGACAAACAATTTTCTTACCTGGATAAAAACGAAGAATTTATTAGCAGCTATTTGGTTGAACGAATTAACTGACCATTATACTTTTTCACTTGGTTGTCATGAACTATAAGAATTTCCGAGAATTCATTTCCCTAACTTTTGCCAAAGCCTGAATGGTAATCTTGTTGACATCAATTTTTCAATTCACTATGTTTCAAACAAAATACTACTCTAATTACTTAGATAATTACTGTTCTTGCAAAAAAAAATATTCTAATATTTCGGAAAATAATTATGCTTTTATAAAAAATAACACGGATTTTAAAAATAAATGTTAATCGCTATAAATGAAAGTGGAGATAGAACCAAACCATATAAAAAAGGTATTGGACTATGCCCTATTTGTATGGATAAAGTTCAGGCCGTATGTGGACCAATAAACAAGCATCATTGGCGTCATGCACCTAATCCCCGTTGTGATCCTTGGCAGGAACATGAAACAGAATGGCATAGGCGATGGAAAAGCGAATTCCCAGAAGATTGGCAAGAAATTATAATAAACAAAAATGGAGAAAAACATAGAGCTGATATAAAAACCACGAATGAATTGGTAGTAGAATTCCAGAATTCTTCAATTTCAGCTGATATAATAAAAGAAAGGGAAACCTTTTATGAGAAAATAATTTGGCTAATAAATGCAAATAATTTCAAGGATAATTTTAAATTTGGGATGAAGGCACCTCAAGATTTGGTTGAAAATTCCTGTCTCCGAATTATAAATGAGAATTTAAAAAAAGAGAAAGAAGAGATTGATTCACTCAAATCGAAAATTCAAGAGAAAAATATTGAGTATTTGCATTATGTTGATACAATTAAAAATATTGTTTCTATTTACCAAGATCTCTTGAATAGGAAATGTGATTATCATTATCCATTCCCTTCAAGTAATAAATTATTCAATGAGTTGAAGGGAATCCGACAAAAGCAGGCTAAAGTGTATACTGAGCTCGAAGATTTAAAATTAAAAAAGAAAACATTTCTAAATTATGAAAAGTGCCCAAAATATGAGTATAAAGATTATAGTATAATATCATTTGCAGATATAAATAAATTGAATTTCAGAAAATGTAAAGTAATTGAATCCTCTACAATACATGAATTATTTCCAATGGTTTATGACTTGAATAGTGAAAATGATTTTCAATATTTTAAGAGTCATCCTAATAAATATAAGTTAATTATAAATCTTACTGATAGTATTAGAAACATTGATGAAAAGATGGAAGTCAATGAAAATGAAATGGAAATATTAAACAGTATCAAGGACAATATTAAAAAGGAAATATATAATTCTCTTTCAAGTTGGTTAATAAAAAAAAAGAAGAACTTGAAGAAGAGTTAAAAAAGATAGAATGGAAATTATCATATCTTGAATCAGAAAATTCAAAACAGCAAACAATTTATGATAAGAAACGTGTTTTACTAAAAAATAAACTTATTCGACATGACGGCTTATATAAATACTATTGGAATTATAAAAGAAAATCGTGGGAAGAATCAAGTAAGAATTTATATTTCGATTTTGGTGGTTGTATCTTTGAAATACTAAATGATAGTTTCTTAAGAAAAATTACAAAGGATGAGTTTATAAAAGAAATAATGAGTTTTGAATGTCAGTAGTTCATGCTCTATTTGTATTTTAGAAAGTTTTGGCAGTTCAGTGCATTGGTAAGGTTGCAATAATGAATTAAGATACTTTTGTAATTCCAAACTGCGCATACCTGCAAACCGTTGCTAGAAATTATACGAACAATAAACATTTATGAAAAATTTACTTTTAACTCTTTCACTTGCATTACTTGCAAGTACCCTTTTTGCACAGACAGAGAAAGCTGTTTACAAATCCGTTGCAGATAAATTAGAATACTTTTATAATACTGAAAAGTATGACAGTGTGTTTGCTTTGTTTTCAAGTGAGATGCAAAATTTCTTGCCTCTTAACAAAACAATCGATTTTTTAACCGGCTTAAAATCGCAGGCAGGAAAAATTACAAAGCGGCAGTTCGTGAAGTATGTAAACGGAACATATGCTTCTTACAAGACAAATTTTGAAAGAGCTTTATATGCTGTAAATATTTCAGTTGATAATAATTCAAAAATTAATGGATTATTTGTAAAACCTTTTACAGAAGACAATTTGCCAAAGATTGATCGTAACTCAACCAAATTAACACTTCCATTCAAAGGTGAGTGGACAGTTATTTGGGGTGGCGATACAAAAGAATTAAATTACCACATTGAAAGTCCCGCACAGAAAAATGCTTTCGACTTTGTAATCACTGATATTAAAGGAAATTCCTTTAAGACAGATGGTAAAACGAATGAAGATTATTATGCTTTTGGTAAAGAGTTAATAGCACCCTGCGATGGAGAAATAGTTTTAGTTGTTGATGGCGTCAAGGACAACATACCAGGGAACCTGAATCCAGTTTATCTTCCGGGAAATACCGTTATTATAAAAACTATGAATAACGAATATTTGTTCTTTGCACATTTCAAGCAGCATTCAATTAAAGTTACCGAAGGACAAAAAGTTAAACAGGGAATGGTTTTGGGACTCTGTGGCAATTCAGGAAACTCATCTGAGCCACATTTGCATTTTCACATTCAGAACGTAGAAGATATGAATGTTGCAACAGGTGTTAAATGTTTCTTTGATAAGTTAATTGTAAACGGACAGACAAAAACAGATTATTCACCAATTAAAAAAGACAAAATTAAAAGCGAATAAAAACATGGTAATTCTTTCGGTTATAATTTAATCTAATATTTTTTTCACGTTCTATTTTTCCCCTGTAAGTTTAAGCAGTACAATTTTTAAAGGGATGGATTGGGTATACGAAGTATCTTTTGTAACAAGCTTAAATATGACTATTTATAAAACCTTATTGACTTAAACCAATCCGTTTGTTAAGTTGAAAGCAAAATTTTACTTTCCTTGTTTTGAAAAAAGAAATTATAATTACTACGGAATCAAAGTTGAACGGTGAGGAGTTAGAAAAACTCGAGTAAAGATATTTGATAATTAAAGTTTCCGCTTTACACCTAATCAAGGATTTTTGACCTTGATAGATATAGATAACATTAATGGCACGAGCTATTCCTGCTGGGACAAAAAGATCAAAGCTTTTGGGAGGATGGGATGAAAAAAATATTTTTAACAGTCTTTTTTCTATCGATAACCATAGTATGCTATTCACAAGAAACAATTAACCTTCATAAACCGAAAGAAAATCCTTTTAAATATGAGTGGGAACAATTCGATCTGCTCTTTGATTCAAGTTATGTTCACACCTGGTTGGAAAACGGTTGGATAAATATTGAACAAATCAGTAAGTCGAATAAACTTATTTGGCGAACAGTTCTTGCAAAAGGAGATCTACAAAACAAACCAATAATAATAAAAAGCAAAACCCTTATAGAAATAAATGATGCTACTAAAAAATATTTTATAAGAGCTGAAGCATCAATCAATCGAATTCCTTTTATAGTTTTGCGTGGATTAATACAAGATGACATTTCAGAGAATGAGGGATTTGATCCTACCGAATATAACTTAAATTTTGTTTATTCAAAGGTTATTAACGAAGAAAAGGGTTTCCAAGAATGGGAATATGCTGGTTGGAAATATATTGGATTCGGAAAAAATGACAATCCAAAGACAAACGGAATTTTCAGGCTTGACCACTATAATTATACAGATGAAACCGATTTTAGGTCAGGCTTAAGTAATAATAGTGTGTTTATTTGGGAAGACAAACATTTCTATTATGATAAAGGATTTTTATATGCCGAGCTTCTTTCTGACGCCTATGTAAATAGTACAGCATCGTTAGAAGAGTGCCCTAATTTTACGATTGAGAAATGGTACAATAGTGATAAAGGAATAACAAAAAATGAATTGAAAGGTAAGCTTTCTATTGTTTATTTTTGGCGTGCAAACTGTTGGATTACGACTTATCCACTCGTAAAATTGAATTATTTACATGAAAAATACAGTAAAGACGGATTGCGAGTAATTGGTATCCACGAAAATAAACGAAAAGACCTACTTGAAAAATATCTTCTTGAGAATCCGGATATCATTTTTCCTATTGGTTTCGATTCCGGAAAAACAAAGGTAGATTTCGAAGTTGATTCATCCCCATTTTTTTTTATTATAGATGGTAAAGGGAAGATAATTAAAATGCTAAAGTTCATTCCATCAGAAGAACAGGTTAAAAAGCTATTATTCAATTTAGATAAATAAAACAATAACCTGTCTTGTAAGTTCACTAACGGTAATTTTTATGCATAACATCATAAAATCATTCCTTAGTTGGCAAGGACCGTACCTTACCAGAAGTCTAAACTCAGAATGAGAAAAAAATAATTACTCTACATTTATTTATGAAAGATAATAATCTTCAACTTTCCTTAATCGCAGCAGATTTAAAATTGTAGTTGCAACATTAGACAATCCCGGATTTTGAACCTTCGCTTTAAAACGCTTTTAGTTTTTATCCCGGCTTAATCCAATATCTTTTTTACACGCCCAACTTCACCAGTTTCTAAACGGACTTTTATTCCATGCGGATGTTTTGAGGAATTGGTTAGAATATTTCTTACATAGCCTTCCGTCAGTTCACCTGAGCGCTGATCTGCCTTTAGCACAATTGCCACGTGTAAGTCGGTCTTTATATCACCTCGTTTTATTCCTTCCATAATCATACTCCAAATAAGAATCGGTGAATCGACGAAACGGTGATCCCCGTTTCTCCGTTTCACCCATTCCCCGATTCTACTTTTTATTACTCCACGCTTTGGTATACCATTTCCTTTTATTTTGCTTTGTAGTGCCGGGTGCATCACTTTTTTTAATTTTATTTCTTTCGGGCGGAGCTTTATTTACAATTGGTTTAGGTTTTTCATTACCGGTTTCAATCATAACATAAGGATGATCTTTAATAACAGGAATTGGAATCCCGATAAGTTTGTTTATATCCTTCAGGTATGCTTTTTCATCTGCATCGCATAATGAAAGTGCAATTCCGCTTAATCCCGCTCTGCCCGTGCGCCCGATACGGTGGATATAAGTTTCGGATATGTTTGGTATCTCAAAATTTATTACGTGGGAAAGTTCATCAATATCAATTCCCCGTGCAGCTATATCTGTTGCTACAAGCACCCTGGTTTGTTTCGTTTTAAAATTATTCAAAGCACGCTGCCGGGCATTCTGCGATTTATTTCCATGAATAACTTCCGCGTGGATTTTTGCTTTGATTAAAAACTTGGCAACATTATCAGCGCCGTGTTTGGTTCGTGTAAAAACAAGTGCGGAATCAATTGTTTTATCTTTTAACAGGTGAATGAGCAGATTTCTCTTATCCTGCTTACTTACAAAATATACTGCCTGCTTTATCGCTTCAACTGTTGGCGATTCTGGTGTTACCTCAATTTTAACCGGGTCTGTTAAAATAGTGCGCGCCAGTTTTACAATTTCCGGTGGCATAGTTGCAGAAAAAAACAACGATTGCCTTTTTACGGGCAACTTAGAAATTATTTTTTTTACATCGTGTATAAAACCCATATCCAGCATACGGTCAGCTTCATCAAGCACAAACAATTTAATATGCTTTAGACTGATATAGTTTTGATTCATCAGATCCAGAAGCCTGCCTGGTGTAGCGATAAGTATATCCACGCCATCTCTCAATTTATCGGTCTGATTTTTTTGCGGCACTCCGCCAAATATAACCAGGTTCTTAAGCCCGGTATGTTTTCCGTAAGCAGAAAAGCTTTCTCCAATCTGAACCGCAAGTTCCCTTGTTGGAGTAAGAATAAGGGAATTTATATTTTTCTTTGTATTCCATTCAGCTTTTTCAGCATAAAGAATTTGCAGGATTGGAACAGCAAAGGCTGCTGTTTTACCTGTTCCCGTTTGTGCACAGCCAAGCAAGTCTCTTCTTTCCATAATAACAGGAATTGCCTGAAGTTGAATTGGTGTGGGCACAGTATATCCTTCAGTTGCCAATGCTTTTTGTATAGGTTTTATAAGATTTAGTTTTTCGAATGACATTAATTAGTTTTTCCTTTTTAAGACCAGACTGATAAAATTTTTTGTATTCTGAAACAGCGGTCAAATGATTGATTATTTTATTAAGAATAGCACTATTGGTTTTTGAGGAAGCATATTTTTAATAACTACACATTAAAAGTATGGTAATTATACTATATCTCAAAGTGCCTTTCTTTAGCCGGTTAAATCCACTTTACAATAACATAACTGATGATTTAACGATAAAACCTATTTTAATTCTTCACAGGATTTATTAAGTTTGTAAAGAATTTCTAATTCAAATTAATTTGGGGTTCATCATGAAAAGATGTAGAAAATATCTATTAGATTTCTTCACTGCTTTTAGTTTTATGTTTGCTTTAATTGCCTGCGAAGTATCCGATAATGAAAAAGAAACTCCGGAAGAAATAGTTGATATTAGCCATTTTAATGTTGAAAATTTTCGCAGGGTTGATGGTTCTACTTCAAACATTCCAATGATGACCGTAATTGCCTGCGAAATATTCAAGTTATCTTATAATTGGTACGATGCCGGTGATGGTACAATGGTGCCTATCGCTTTACACGATACTGCAAAAACAAAAGAAGTAGATTTTGTGAGAAGTATACATTTTGCTAAAAGTATAAGAGCATTTAACAGACTTATATTCGACAGCACAGATGTAATTCTTGTGGCAAATGCTCCTTCGGCAGACCAGCTTCAGACTGCTGCCAGCCAGGGTGTAAGCTTTACAGTTGCACCAATTGCTTTAGATGGAATTGTATTTCTGGTCAATGCGGCTAATCTATTAGATAATCTTACTTCTGACCAAATTATTGGAATTTATACTGGTGAAATAAAAAACTGGAAAGAAGTTGGTGGTAATGATGCAGCAATAAATCCATATATAAGAAATCCAAATTCAGGCAGCCAGGTGTTAATGGAAGAACTTGTTATGAAAAACCGCTTGATGATTTATGCTGAACAAATGATTTTAATGGATATGATGGGATTGATAAATCAAATTATTGCGGATCCAAATGGTATTGGATACTCAGTTTATTTTTACAGTTCAACTATGGTTCCGCGTAATGATATAAAAAGAATTTCTGTTAATGGTGTTAAACCTGGTACAGCAACAATCAATAGCGGAGCATACAAATATACTGCACCTGTTTACGCCATTATTAGATCTAACCTAAATAAAAATTCCAATGCCTACCTTTTCTGGAAATGGCTGCAAACTAATGCTGGACAAATTGCAGTTGCAAAAAGCGGGTATGTTTCTTACAGTGGTAAAAACTAAATGGGAGAAAACAATTGAAAACAAAAATCATTTTATTTCTAATATTGGCAGCTACTATTGCAGCGCAGGATAACAAAACTGAAGTAGCCAGTATGCGAAATAAGCAATCATTACTTTTCAGCATAAATGAATTCCGGTTGGAGTCATTTAATGGCGGATTCGGTTTTAAATTTTGGGCATTAGATGATTTTGCTTTGCTGGGAAAAATAAATTATTCGTATTCCAAAGCTGAAAGAGATAAAACCGCAAAATTGACAGGCAATATTGATGAGAATATGTCTTATGGTGCTTCAATTGGAATTGAAAAGCATATAAGTATGGCGAAAAATATTTCGCCTTATATTGGAGTAAGTTTTACTGCCGGGTTTGAAGACAAAAATGAAAAAGTAAATTCAGCTAACTATCTTGGTGCTATTTATACCAACGAGCAGAAAACTTTATCCAAATCAATATCTGTTAATTTAAGTTTTGGAGTTGAATATTTCTTAACGGAAAGTGTTTCTCTTGCAGGGCAGTACAATTTTGGGGCAGTTTTTAATTCAGGAGAAGAAGAATACAAAACACCATACAGCGCAACTAAAATGGATGTGTCAGATTTTAAGATAGGAATCTCATCGGGAGCATTAATTGTAGCAGTGTATTTTTAAAAGAAGGAATACCAAACAATTTTTTTAGATTTTATTTTCTTTCCATTATAAATCATCCATTACACCTCAACCATCACACCATCGGTTGCCTGATGATTGTCTTTAACTTTTCCGGTGTGCTTTTCCTTGGGTCACTTAAATAAATCTCGTGGTGCTTTTGTTTTTCTCCACTAAATTTACCTCCATTGGATTTAATAAATTCGTGCAGGCTTTTTATTGTTGGTTCTTCTGCTGCATAAGGACCAATATGCATTATCTGCGCGCACTTTCCTTCATTGAATTTTTCAAATCTTATTTTGGACAAGGCTGGAAGAGTTTTTTTCTTTTCTACTTCTTTTATTGCTTTCTCAACCATTTCTTTAGTTACCAACTCAGGCTGCATAATCATAGATGTCCACTTCCACAGGTTTTTATTTGCACTGCTGAATTGATTCATATCATCCATCCACCACAAACCTTCAAGCGGTAAAACTCCATAATCAATTGCCAAAGCAGATTTCTTGATTGAAAATTTAATTGTATATGAAACCGTATAAAGCGCTTCAATCGAATCCTTATAATCCTGCGAAGTATTTGGGTCTCCTTCACCATCGATCATAAAAAAATTCATAGCTGGCACTTCAACAATCTCTGGTGCTTTTGATGAAGCATTATAATATTTTTTCAGTTCTTTCTTGAAATCAATTTTTTGCATGTCTATTTCCTTTTAAATTTTTATTCCTCATTGATAAAGAGAACCAACTCTTAAATGGTTTAAACCAGGCAGTACAGCCAAAAAGAAAACCAGCAACACACACATTCATTATTGTCAACATTTTTTAAAGTGGTTTTACAGGTAAACAAATTGCCATATCATATTTATTTTCAGGATTCTTATCCGCACTTCCGTAGTATATTTCATAACAATATTGATTATCCGGCTGATATCCGCTTGTAGGGAGCCAATCCTTAAAAACAGAATCGTATGCTGCCTTTATCTCTTCTTCTTTTATTTTGAATCTGAAGACAGCGGAGTTAGTTTCCGGAATATCAATTATATTGATTTCACCCTGGGCAGCAACTTCTTGCGGAACAGTTATGCAGGCATAATAGCGGCATTTATTTTCTGGAGTTATTTCCGGATCATCAAGAGAAATTCCGACGAACAGGGAATCTTGGTTTATGTAACCTCTCGGTCCCGCCCAACGGCAAAGTTTATCATACGCATCGGTTATACCTTTATTATAACCTTTAAGATGAGCAACGTATGCTAAATGAAGTGCCGGCATTTTTTTAATTTCTGGTTTCACTATTTCCTTCAATAAATTAATCTGTGTAGTTAAATTATTTACAGAAGAAAAATACTTTTCATTTTGGAGTTTATCTTTTCTATTCTTGCTAACTGTTTTACTATTCTTGCTATTATCAGAAGAAATATTTTTGTAACCATTTTCTTTCCATTTAGTTGCGCTTAATCCAAAGTGTTCTTTAAATGCACGCGCAAATGAAGCAGATGAAGAGAATCCACAGTTAAATGCTATTTCTGTAATTGACAGGTTTGGAAATAAGGTCAAGTAATTTGCTGCCTTTTCAATTCGCAATCTTTTTACAAAATCACCCGGAGTTTCTCCAATAATTGAATTAAAGATTCTATGAAAATGGAATTGCGAGAAGCAGGCTGCATTAGCAAGCACTTCAAGTGAAAGATCTTTGTTTAGGTTATCATCAATAAATTTAATAACCCGGTTTATTCTTGCTTTATATTCAGCTAAAGAAATTTCTTGCTTTGTTTTCATTTATTGGTTTAGTAAAAGTCCAAAAATTTTATTTCGCACCTTTCTTAAGCAGATATTCGGAATACTTCTTATCAGTACCCATAACATGCTGGGATATCCAGTCTTTAAGAAAGTGGAGCATCTCGATTGAGGTCATACCGCTTGATAGATTAAACTTGTCTTGAAATTCAATTACTTTAGCAACAAAAATATTGTGCTCTTTTTTGTGCCCCAGGTAAGTGGGATAGTTATACGTTTGAAGATAATTTTCTTCAGTTGAAAAATGGAAAGTTGTGTATTCGAAAAGTTCAGTTATAATTTGTGATAGAATATTTTTTGCTTTCCCAATCTTCATCGCATCGTGTAAGTTGTTTAATATTTCAAATAGTTTTTTATGCTGTTCATCAATAGAACTGATTCCAACACTGTATTCTTCATTCCAAATTAGATATGCCATAACTGTTTCTCCAAAAAAAATATATTAAAGCTGAATAAGAAATTTGTCCTGCATCTTATTTTTCAAAGCAATGAGGTTTATTAACCAATCCTTAAATAAAAAATCGTAATTATAATTCGCCAATATCTTCATTCCAAAGTTTGGGATTGGATTGAATGAAATCCAACATCAACTTTTTGCATTCATCTAAATCAAGATCAATCACCTCAACGCTATGTTCCTCTAGAAAATTTTTTGAACCAGGGAAAGTTTTTGATTCGCCAGCATAAACTTTTTTTATCCCAAATTGTACAATGGCACCTCCGCACAGATAGCAGGGCATAAGTGTGGAATAAAGGATTGTATCTTTATAACTGCCGATCCTTCCGGCATTTCTTAAACAATCAATTTCTGCATGAATAATTGGATCATTTTCCTGAACACGTTTATTATGTCCGCTTCCAATTATTTTATTGTCTTTTACCAAAACCGATCCAATTGGAATTCCGCCTTGCTTTAACCCAAGTTTAGCTTCTTCTATTGCTGCTTGCATAAAAATATCCATCAATTATCTCCAGAATATTCTTGAAATAGTTTGTTTGAAAAATACAAAAAGGAATATTTTCATTCTTTCATTCCGGGTTTTGAACAACAATATTATTTAAGAATAAAATCAATTATAAAAACAATTGTTGCAATATACATTAAAAGATGAACATCTTTGGCTTTTCCAACAAGCAATTTGATTACTGTGTATGATATAAAACCAATTCCAATTCCATTTGATATACTGAAAGTAAGTGGAATAGTAATTAAAGTTAAAAAAGCCGGGAATCCTTCTTCGAAAGAATTAAAATTTATTTCCAGAATTATAGACATCATTAGGAATCCGACTATTATTAACGCAGGTGCAATTGCCTGAATTGGAACTATACCAATTAGAGGTGCAATAAATATTGCTAAAATAAAAAATATTCCCGTTACAACAGAAGTTAAACCGGTTCTACCACCCGCTGTAACTCCTGAAACGCTTTCAATGTATGTAGTTGCTGAACTGGAGCAGAAAAATCCACCCAATACAGCAGCAAGTGAATCTATTAATAAAACATTTTTTAACCTTGGTATCTTTCCTTTTGCATCCAGAAAATTTGCTGCACCCGCAATTAATATAACTGTTCCCATTGTGTCAAAAAAATCACTTATAAGAAATGAAAAAATAGGTACAGCATAATTCCATTTTAATGCTCCAAGAATATCCAGATGTCCGATGGTTGAAAAAGCTCCCTGACTGAAATCTGTGAAGATGATTTTGGGTAAAGAAGTAATTGCTGTTCCGTCAGCGTTTTTAAAAATCATTCCGATTAAAGAAGTTAAAATAATTCCATATAAAAGTGCGCCTTTTATTTTTTTCACTATTAGCAAGGCGGTAATAAAAATGCCGATTGTAGCTACTAAAACTCCGGCGCTCTTTATATTTCCAAGCGCAACGAAAGTAACAGGATGACCAGTTACAATACCGGCATCTTTCAATCCGATAAAAACAATAAACAATCCAATGCCTACACCAATTGCTTTTTTTAAATTCATTGGAATTGCATCCATAATTGCTTCGCGGAAATTAGTTAATACAAGGATGGCAATTATGATTCCTTCAATGAAAATCATTCCCATTCCAACCTGCCACGGAACTTTCATTCCGATAACTACACCATAAACCAGGAAGGCATTTAACCCCATTCCGGCTGCCAGTGCAAATGGATAATTTGTAAAAACACCTATCATTATTGTTACAATTGCCGCCACCAGGCAGGTGGAAACTACAGTTGGCTCAAATGGTAAACCCGCATCTTTAAGAATATTTGGATTAACAAAAATAATATAAGCCATCGTCATAAAAGTTGTGGCACCAGCTAAAACTTCTGTTTTAAAGTTAGTGTTATGTTCTTTTAACTTAAAAAATTTTTCCAGCATTATTGCCCCTCCGGGATTCCTTTCAGCAAAAATTATGTTAATAGAAAAATATTGCGTGGGTAATTTAATTATTTGATTCTGCTAACTCAAATAAAAACTGGTTGTATAAAGTCGAAAATAATATTTCTGGAAGATGAACTTGGTTGCAAAATTCTGTGCTTACAATATATAGAAGGACATAATTATTATTGTATATTTAATCGTCAGGTTGATTGAAAATAGTCCAAATAGGAAGAATTAAATAAAACGGGGCAATGCATTAAACTACTCTTAAAAATTTTAGCAATTCGAGGATTAGAAAGATAGAGACAATAATGATTATTATGAATAGTAATCCTCTCTTAAATTTTTCATTTCTTTTCCGTTTTTTATAACCCGGTTCATTTTTAAAGCTTCGCTGATAGTCGCCTTGCTTAATATTCCATTCATCTAACTTCTTGTTACGATTCATTTAATACCTGTTTAGTTTTAGTAACTGAGAAGCTAACTACTTTTTCGGTCTTCTCAATCTGATGATTGTTATTTCATCAACACCAATTTTTTAGTAATGTGGATTTTCCCAGCAGTCATCTGGTAAATGTAAACGCCAATTGGATAGCCAGTTGCATCCCATAAAAATTTATGGCGACCTGCCGGAACAACATTATCTATCAGGGTCTCAATTTTAATTCCGTTTGAATCAAAGATTTCTATTTTTACTTGCCCTTCTTTTTTTACATCGGCGATTATTGTTGTTCTTGGATAAAAAGAATTGGGAAAATTATAATAGAGTCCATAACCGGTTGATTTTTCAGGGAAAATATTTGCTGGATTAGAACAAATTAGTTTGTAAATTTTTCCATCATACGAACAAACATAAATCTCATCATTTTTATCTGTACCGAAAGATGAAATATTTTTTTTGCTATTGATAAGTAATTGGTTTGCAGTTTGGCTAATACCAGTATAATCTAATGCCCATATTTTACCAGACACATAATCGCCATAAATGTATTTCCCATATAAATCTATTATTGAAGAACCACGGTACACGTAACCACCTGTTATAGAATAACCACCGCTGTCATTGTGACCGTATTCCCAAACCGGTAATACTATATCAGAAGTATCGCAATTATTTGCCGGGTTATAACAATGATTTCCTTCCATCGTTCTCCAGCCATAAAATTTTCCTTTCTTTATGATATCAACTTCTTCCCATTTGTCCTGCCCAACATCTGCTGCCCAAAGCCATCCAGAAACAAAATCAAAACTAAAGCGCCAGGGATTGCGTAATCCTAAAGCCCAAATTTCTTCGCGGAAACTTCGGGTATTATTTAAAAATGGATTATCCTTTGGAATAGAATAATTTCTTCCACCACTGGATTTATCAATATTAATGCGAAGCATTTTGCCTAACAGTACTGAAGTATTTTGAGCATTGTTTTGAGGATCTCCATAGGAACCACCATCACCCATTCCTATATACAAAAATCCATCCGGTCCAAATGCAAGTTGTCCACCATTATGGTTTTCAAAAGGTTGTTTTACTTCAAGAATTTTTAATTCTGTATTCTTATCAACTACATCAGGGTTGTTTTTATCCACTGAGAATCGCGCGATTATAGTTCTTAGCGGAGCCGGCGCAGTATAATTAACATAGATGTACTCGTTGCTTTTAAAGTTAGGATGAAAAGCCAATCCCAGTAATCCCATCTCGCCGCCACTTTTCACCTTATCTTTTATATCCAGAAATATTTTTTTAGTGTTGACTGATGGACTGTTTTCTAAAACGTATATTAACCCTTCCTGCGTTACAATAAAAACTCTATTTGTACCATCCCGTGCATCCTGAAAACCTAGTGGTTGATTGAAAGTTAGTTTGGGAAAAGCATTTTGCAATTTGTACTGGGCAAAAAATGCATTAGCATTAACGAGAGTTAAAAGTATAAAAATTATTTTAATCATCAATGATTTTATTTATTAATAAAAATATTCCAGAATTTGTGGTTTAATTAACCACTCCTTGCTGCTGAATCTGAAATTATAACTTGTGAATGAGCAGAATAAAATTATTTCTTAAGGGAATTATTAACAATTTTATCAACCAGTAGTCTTATTGCTTTAATATGTTGTGGTCCGGTACCGCAGCATCCTCCAATTATATTTACGCGCTCATTCAATAAATATTCTACTTTAGCTGAAATTAATTCAGGAGTTTCTTTATAAACATTTATTCCATTTATCAATTCAGGAATACCGGCATTAGCCTGGGCAAGTATTGGTAATGAAGTTAAAGATCTCATCGCTTTTACAACTTCAATCATTTCATCAAAACCCCGCCCGCAGTTCGATCCAATAATATCTGCTCCTGCGCTTGTCAATCTTTCCACCGCTGTTGTAATATCAACACCCCACATTGTTCGTAAACCAGACTGACCTGCTTCAAACGTCATTGTTGCGGCAACCGGTAAATTAGTTTTTTCTTTAGCAGCTTTTACAGCAATTTCTGCTTCCTCTATTGCCATCATCGTTTCAATAAAAATAATATCAACTCCGCCTTCTGCAAGTGCTTCTAATTGTTCAGCAAAAATATCATAAGCTTTATCCAGACTCAAATCACCGAGTGGCTCCAGAATATTACCAGTAGGACCAACAGAACCAGCAACAAATTTTCCTGGTGGGCAAACTATTTTTGCATTTTCTGCTGCCAATTTTGCAAGTTCGCTAATACGGTTCTCTAATTGATGCATTGCAAGTCTTGCCCTGCTGCCACCAAAGGAATTCGTTTCTACTATGTTTGAGCCGGCATCAAAGTAATCTTTGTGAATTGCCCGGATCAGTTCGGGATCCGTTGCGTTTAACAATTCAGGACAGGTACCGGGTTTCATTCCCCGTTTTTGAAGTTCTGTACCCATTGCGCCATCAGATACAAGTATGATCCCTGATGAAAGTAATTCTAAAATATTCTTTGACATAAATTTTTTCTTTTTTTAATCTGGAAACAATATAGAAATTATCAATTAATCTTTCAATCAAACTTATTAAAATTTCAATTGGATTAAATGATCTGTTACCGTACTATTCTTTTAACGAATTTAACCAACTCATTATTTCCAATTTCCCGTTTTATTTGTGAAGGTAGTTTTCTAATAAACCATTTCATATTCCAATTAATTTCTTTTCCAGCTTTAACAATTTGAAAAGGTCCTTGTGCTTCAATTTCAAGGTAAGGATAATCTGGACTAACATATAAAGGTATTTCACCTTCACCTTGAGCCTGATTTTCCGGTAGAACGTCTCCCCATTTTTTTATGAATATGAATTCATCAACCGTGTAAGCAAACCAGCCATCGGAGCCGTCAGCAACACTTAGTTTATGATTTGATTCCTTTTTATTTTCACTTTTATACCATAATAAATTATTAATCTCTTCGTAAGGAATTGGATCAAAATTTTTTACCTTTGGCTCTGTTAATCCTTTTGGAAAAAATGCAATGCCGCCTTTGGGCATCCTGGTAATTTCCCAGGGAGAAATTTTTGTATCCTTACCGGAAGGATTGATAATTGTATATTTGATTTGTATTGAAGTGTCTGCTTCTGAAATTGAAAATTCTTTTGTAAACTGTAATGCAAGTACAGTATCAACTTTACTTTTAAGCAATATTGTCTTTGATGATGAAATTACTTCATACGGTGCTTGATCCAAAGTAAATGGAGGCGGCCAATTCCAAATGCTCTGCGGTGCGGGCCAAAAAGTAGAACCATAATTTAATTGATGAACTTCTTTCCCAACCAGAAATTCCTTTGCATCTAATTTTATTGATGTAATTCTTCCACCAATAAGTGGATTAACAACAAGTTGTAAATTCGCAAACTTTAACAGATAAGTATTATCATTTTGCTTAATTATTGAAGTTTTGTTTTTCTCAAGACTTATGATCTGGCTGTTAAGGAAAATGCAAACTAAAAAAACAGTTGACATAGTCTTCATTATTACGCTCAATTTAATTTCCTAAAATTTTTTTCAAACCAGCGTCATCTACTTTTAGCTGACCGACTTTTATAAGTCTTGGAGTTAGGATTTTCCAGTTATTGTTTTTGGCAAAAACTTTTTTAAAAATTGGAATAGCTTTATCCAGTAATCCATTATTGGTTAAAGTAACCGCATGCCAAAATTGCATTTCTTCATTTTGTGGAAACATTTTTTCAGCAGTGGAATATTCCTGCATGGCTAATTCCATATTTCCTTTTTCGGTAGCCAAATCGCCGGCGTTCATGTGTTCATATGCTCGGAATACTTTTAATGTTCTTTTTATTTCTTTTATAGGTTCCGGATTATCTTCAACGTGCAGGTCAATCAATTTATCCTCCCACGCCTTTCCGCTTGATTTCCCTTTAAAAACTAATATTGCTGCGGATTGTTTTCCTCTAATATCACCACCAGCTTTTTGCCCCGCTTCTAAAGCAGCAATCATTCTTTCAGCAAGCTGATCTTTTGATTCCTGAAAAGCCTTTGCCATCGCGGGCCAAACTTTATCGCTCGCCATTAAATTTGCCTGTACAGAAAAATTATTGCCAACAATATGTCCAGCATCTGGAATGCAATTTTTCCCGGTGTATGCAGCTACTCTTCCTTTTGCATCCAATATAGCAAGCTGGCGTACATCTCTTCCTTCATCTTCTTCAATCAATTTATCAACAGCTTCCTTTGGAGATAACCCTTGTTTTAATAGTTCAAGCCCGCGGATTCCGAAGGATGGATTTACAAATGATTGAGTGGCAACAACTCCAACACCTGCTTCGCCCCAGGTAACAACCGCACCAACATTAAACCAATGAGATTGTACGGCAATTCCAATCTCCCCGGTAATTGAATCCCTTGCAACAATAGAAAATGTGTGCGCTAATGGATTTGATCCAAAAAAAGTTTGTGCGCTATTAATGGTAGTGAGAATAAAAATTATTCCTAAAATTAATTTAATTCTTGATTTCATTTTTCTTCTCCATAGTTAATGAATTGAAATTGTCTTAAAAGTTGAATTCCTAATGTCATTCTAAAGTAAACTTGAATTCAAGTTTCAATATTTAAGTGGGTTTCCACTTTTGTGTGAATGACAACCTAAAAAAACGTTTGAGACATCCTTAAAATATTTATTTCTCTGCTTTCTTCACTTCCAGCTGTTTGTCTTGGCTTAAATCAGCATCAAAAAATTCTTTAGTTGATGGAAGAGAAACCAAAATATTCTGCTTCTGATCAATTGAAATATTTCCTTCAACCAGGTTGCAATCCAATAAATGTCCACCGCACTTTTTATCTTCGGATAAGAAGTGAAAATGGTAACCAGGAACATTAAATCCGTTTGCATAAGTTGGAACTCTAAATCCTATCAATGTGCCTTTCAGATTCTTGAATTCGAATACTGCTTGATTCTTGGTTACTTCAATTAGTTTTGGATACGGTTTAGATTGACCCGGAACGCTCCGTGTTTTAACATAAGCAAAATTTCCTGTTACCTTAAATGCGTAAAACAAATTTTTTGATGGAATACTTTTATCGATTTCCTCTTCAATTTTTTTAAGATCAATTTCTTTTACCGCAAAAGAATTATCTGCTTTGAAAAAAGTTACGACAGAAAATGGAGTTTGCATTTTCCCATCAACGGGATAGATCTTTCCATCTGCTTTTACCTGGTAAATTATTCCATCAAGCTCAATCATTTCTCCATCTACCGAATTAAATGTGCCTAAGCCAAAATCACCATGCTTTTTAAGCTCAGCAAAAGATACTGGTCCATCAAACACACCTTCCATCAGCGCATTGATTGTGGAGGTTTGATAAATAATATCCAACTTATCCTGCGAATAGGTAATTGCATAAATTGATAGAATGGAAATCAGTAAATATTTTTTCATCTTTATCCTTAAAATAGTTTTTGTGGTTATTCCAAATCCAACTTGAATCTCAATCTTAAAACTCCATCACTAAAATCTGTAGAGATGATTTTAAAACCACCAATTTCACTTGTTGTCTTTACGTGCTGACCGCTGCAAGGACATTTATCATAATCACCAATCTTGATGATTCTTATTGTCTCACCAGCATCTTCCGGCAACTTTGATAAACTCACTTCTTTGTGTGCTTCTTCTCTTGTTAGAAAAGCTTCAACAACCGGCACATCAGCTTTTATAATTGAATTAACACGTGCTTCAATTTCGTTTTTTTCTTCATCAGTTAAATTATGGTCAAGCCGGTAATCGCACTTTGATTTTTTACTTTCGATATGAGCACGGAAAGACCTGCCGCAGTTATACATTCTTACCATCGTTTGATTCAATATGTGCTCTGCTGAATGCATACGAGGATCATATTCTTTTTTATTTTCTACCATAATTTGCTGTTCCTCAATTTTCTCAACTATCTTTTTTCTGATGTTGGGATTAATTCCATTTTACTTTTTTCAACACCACGTTTTACAATTGCCACTCCAAGTATAATAACAAACGAAGCGATGACGGTTATCAGATTTAATGTTTCTCCAAGAACCAGCCACCCTAAAAAAACAGCAATCACCGGATTTATATACGCATAAGTTGAAACTAAAGATACCGGTAAATGAGTGACAGCATAAATATAGGATGTATAACCGATCAAAGATCCAAATGTAACAAGATATAAAAATGCCAAAAAGCTGTTAACCTGAAAGTTTAGTTTTGGAAGTTCGCCTAAAATAATTCCTAAAATTGTTTGTAAAACTCCTGCAACTAACATTTGTACTGAAGCACTCATTAAAGGATGAACGTTTAACTTTTTGTATTTGGAGTAGAGTGTACCGATTGACCAAATTGCAACTGCTATCATTAAGCTAATAATACCGGCAATGTGTGAGGGTTCAAAAAGATATTTTAAGTTACTTCCGAAAATTAAAGTAACACCAGCTAAACCGAGGAATAAACCTATAAGAACTAAAGCATTTATTTTTTTTGCTCCGGGCATAAATGCTTCAAGTCCAACTATCCAGAATGGTACAGTTGTAATTAGCAGTGCAGCCAATCCGCTTTCAATCCATTGTTCACCAACAACAACTAAACCATTGCCAAAACCAAGTAAAAGAATTCCGATAACGGAAATATGCAAAAATTCTTTTCGGTCGGGTAATTTGTAACCACTAAGTTTTAAATAAATGAAAAGAATCGAACCAGCCAGAATCCATCTTAAGCCAGCAAATAGCATTGGTGGTAAACCTTCTACTCCAATTCTAATAGCAAGGTAAGTAGTTCCCCAAACTATGCAGATGTTAATCCAAGCTATGTATGCTTTTATGTTTTCTTTGTTCAATATAGTTTTAATGTAATTTCAAATCCTAATGAAAATAAAAGTAAAATAATTAAAATTCCCAAATTAAAAATCGCGGGAGAGAGATTTTATACAAAGCCTATAAAAAAGGAAAGAAATTAAGATTGATGTAACTCCGATTATCGATACAGAAATAATCATATTAGTTAGATCAGGAACAAGATAGTTTTTAACTGCTTCGAAATATTTGCTGATAGGAATTAGCATAACCGAAACAAGAAAAATCATGTAAACTATATTTAGTAAAAATGCTATAGAAGCACCTTGTGAAGAAGAAATCCGGATTGGATTTCGCTCTTTAAAATTTGCAAAAATGCCGCCCATCCCAAAATTTAACATTACCAAAACAATAGTGGAAAAAGCTGAAATAATTCCGGCTATCAAAATTAAATCGCTAGAAAATTTCCGGTTAGAGAAGAAACTTAGAATTTGCGAAATAATAAAAATTGGAATAATGTAAACCATCAACTTTATGCGCATTGCTTTAACAACATTTATTGGTGAAGTTTTAATTTTCCAGAAAGATTCACCCTCCAGGCTGATGATTGGAAAAACAAAACGCAGCGATAATGTTGAAACAAACAAAATGTTAAATAGAAAAACCGATAGATAAATAATTGTTTGAAGTTCTGTTATTCGTGTTCCAAGAAGCGATAAACCTTTGAGACTAAAAATAAAAATAGTAATTAGAATTAATAGCAGGCTAAGATGGATTACCTGGCTTGGTTCACGGAAAAATAATTTGTATTCTTTTTTCAGAATCATTTCCGTTTGTGATTTAATTGCTGATTTATTTTCAAAATCAAATAAACTCGTGTTATGATTTTGTCTTTTCTTTTGCCCATTCCGAAGGTTAAAGGAACTAAGCCATGTTTTGTAATACCATTTCCTTCCAATCATTACAGCAATTGAAAACAATATAACTGAGGATAAAACTTGAAAAATAAAATATGGAAATGCTCTATCCGAATGATTTAAAACTATCCAATAAAGCGATTCTGACAGCCAGTGGTTGGGTAGCAGTTTTGTTATTGGTGGAATAAGCTGTCCAAAATATTGATCGACATTTGGATAATATTCCATTACACTATTAACAAGTTTAACAGGAGATGAAATTTTAAAGAACGTAATTAACGATGTTAAATAAAAAATGATTAAGCCATAAATTATATATTTAAAATTTATCTTAGAAGCCAACTTCATTACTAACAAAAGAATTATAACACCGATAGCGGCGGCTGTAAACATAAATGGCAGGAAATTGAAGAGGACAACTGAAAAAATTGTTAGAAGGTCAATTTTAAAATAAATCCCGTATCCAAGGAAGGAAGAAAATATTATTAACAGCAGAGTTGATGAGCTGTAGAAAAAGTTATCTAAAAATTTGATAACAAAAATTTTTAACGGGCTAATTGGTTTTGTAAGCAGAAAGTCAATCTCGCCTGATTTGTAAAGTGTAGAATAAGAAACAATAATGTTACCAACGTTAACAGAAAGAAAAAAGATGAATAATATAATTGAAAGAAATTCGTGAAGCAGGAACAAACCGATTTTCATTTCTACTAACAGGTAATTTATTACAGACTTAGAGAAAAAAAATGTTCCGATTGCAAAACCTGAATAAACAATCACGCTTCCAAAACTTTTTAAAAAATCACCGGAGGTATTTATTGGATTTAGCTTTAGGAATGTAAGAATCTTGTATTTGATTATGTGAGCAATCTGCTTCATTCGCTTGTAAGTTCTATAAACAATTCTTCAAAATTATTGTTCTTTTCATTCTTCATTTTCTGAAGCATTTCGATTGAACCATCATAAATAAGTTTGCCATTATTAATTATTCCAACCCGGTTACAAATCTCCTCCACTATGTGCAGACTATGTGTGGACATAAAAACAGTTGCACCATCATTTACTTTTTGTTTTAACACTTGTTTAACAATAAAAGCGCTTTGTGGATCAAGTCCAATCATTGGTTCATCAATAATAATTAGTTTTGGATCGTGCAGAAAAGCAGAGGCAATAACAATCCGCTGCCGCATTCCTTGCGAGTAAACTTCTGTTCGCTTGTTAATCCAATCACCTATTTTTAACAATTCAATTAACTCTTCAATTTTATTTTTGATATTGTTCTTTGAGAGATTGTATAAACCGCCGCAGAAGAATAAATATTCTCTTCCGGTTAATTTGTCATAAACAAATGGTTGGTCTGGAATGTATGCGAATAATTTTTTTGTTTCATTTTGGAAGTCAGCAGCATCCTTTTCATTTATTATGATTGAACCAGAGCTCGGAGCATAAAGGCTAACCATCATTTTTATTGTGGTTGTTTTTCCTGCACCGTTGGGACCAAGGAAGCCAAATAAATCTTTCTTCTTTATGTGGAGATTTAAACCATCAACTGCGGTAAAGCCGCCAAATTTTTTAGTCAGGTTCAAAAATTTAAGCATATAACTAACGATAATAAAAATCATTAAAAAATTATTGTCCCTTTAGAAAATTACTAATTTTAAGTCTAAATTGTTCTTATTCGTTTATTAAACAAGTTTACTTTTGTTGTATTAACAAGATGATTTTATTTTCGATAATTAGATATAAAACAATATATTTACGGTGGCTGTTATTATTAAAAAACCTTTATGAAAATCAAATTATTCCTATTATTGTTTGAAGCTTGCGTAATTGTCAATTCATTTGCTCAAACGATTATCGAAAACAAAATAGATAGTCTTTTGAACAAAATTCCCACACTTGTTGGTACAAAGAAAGTAGATGCTATTACAAATCTTGCAGAATGCTATTCAAAGGTCCAACCATCAGAAGGAATGAAATGGATAGATAACGGATTGGAGTTTTCCAGAAAGTTGAATTATAAAAAGGGAGAATCTGATTTATTACTCGAATTAGGTACGGTTCAGTACAATTTTCATAAATACTACAATGCATATGATAATTTTCAGACTGCATATGTTATAAAAAAGTCAATTGCGGATAATAATGGAATTGCCAGGTCCTTGAATTTTTTAGGGATGACAGATATCTGTTTAGGTGATTATGAAAAAGCCATTGAGCATAATTTTGAAGCAGTAAAAGTATCAGAAAGTATTGGCGATAAAAAGAATTTAGCAACCGGTTATAATTTTATCGGCATTACAAATTATATACTTAATGATAATCAAAAAGCAATAAAATATATGCAGAATGCTTTGAGAGTTTCCAGCCAAATTAATGATCTGGAAGGAATTGCATTATCTTATGAGCATCTTGGTTTTGTTTTTATACGCAGCCATAATTTTGATAGAGCTTTAAGCTACAACGAAAAATCTTTAGCAATTAGAAAAATGCTGGGTGATAGATTTGGAATTGCAGCCATTTATGATAACCTGGGAATTATTAATAGAGAAAAAGGATCACAGAATAAAGCATTAGAATATCTTCAGCAATCGCTTAAAATAAAGCAGGAGCTTGGTGATTTAAAAGGAGTTGGGAATACTTATACCGATATTGGTAGCGTTTATTTAAAACTAAACAACTTTAAACAGGCACTAGACTATTTTTTTAAATCAGTCGAAACCAGGAAAAGTTATTACGATTTAAGGGGCATTATTTCTTCATATCAAAAAATTTCAGAAGCTTTTGAGAAAAAAGGTGATTATAAAAACGCACTTCAATATCAAAAACTTTTTAAAGCTTATAGTGATTCAATGGTCACTGAAAAAAATGGCGGCGTAATTGCGGAAGTTCAGGTTAAATACGAAACCGACAAAAAAGAAAAGGAATTGAACATACTTCAGAAAGATTCTATAATTGATAAAAACTGGCGAATTTTTTTAATAATTGTTATTGTTTTAATTACTAGTTTGGCAGGCGTAACGTTTTCGGCATATTTCTCTAAACGAAAATCTCTAAATGTATTAAAAGAAAAAAATAAAGAAATAAACTCTCAGAAAGAGCAGTTGCAGTTGTTAAATAGAGAATTGACTAACCTAAATTCTGATAAAGATAAACTGTTCGGAATTATAGCCCACGACCTAAGAAGCCCTTTTACTTCTTTAATCGGTCTTTCTCAATTTCTATCAGAAGATTATGAATCTCTTACCAGTGATGAAATTAAAAATTATTCTTTTGGTATAAACGATTCAGCAAAAAAAGTTTTTGAATTGCTCGAAAACTTACTCAACTGGTCAAGATTGAATCTGGGAGGAATTGAATTTAATCCAGAAATAATTGAAGTAAATAAAATTGTAGAAGATGTAATCGGTTTATTTAAATCAAATGCTATAAATAAAAATTTGAACTTGATAAACGAAATTAAGTTTGAGCAAAAAGTTTTTGCAGATAAAGAAATGGTACATCTAATATTTCGCAACTTGATTTCAAATGCAATAAAATATAGCTGTAACGATGGAAAAATAATTATATCTTCAATTTCAAAAAATAAACACAAAGAATTTTCCGTTAAAGATTTTGGCGTTGGGATCGGACCAGAAGAAATGGGTAAAGTCTTTACCTCCAGGTTAGAATCGAGCAACGGTACTGCGAAGGAAAAAGGAACAGGATTAGGATTATTGTTGTGCAAAGAAATGGTTGAGAAATGTAGCGGTGAAATTTGGGTTAAAAGTGATTTAGAGTCAGGCAGTACATTCACCTTTACACTTCCATCGGGGAATTAATATTAATCATTCAATTTACTTTGCTATGAAACTGCTTTTCTCCAGCATTAAATTTTCAATTTCGTCAATTTCTTTTGGAGCTTTAGATGAAAGAACTTGGCAGCTATTATTTGTGATTACAACAGTATCTTCTATACGGATACCAATGTTTTTATATTTTTCAACGTTAGGTTTAACCTTAATTATAAATTCCTCTAATTCGTTTTTATTAACTTTATATCCATAAAATTCTTTTAGGTTGATCAAAACATTTTCACTAACATAAATACCAGGTTCAATAGTAAAAACCATTCCGGGTTCAACCAGTCGTCCTATGGGATCGCTATAATTTACATCGCCAACATCATGAACGTCCAAACCGACATAATGACTAATACCATGAGGCATCCAGATATCCGTTTGCCAGCTTTTTGTTTTATCGAATATTAAGCCAAGATTGAATAATCCATCGGTTATAATATTTTTAGCATGGTTCTGAATTTCATTGAATCCAATGCCAGGTTTTGCATAATCTATCGTTTCATTTAATGCATGCAGTACAATTTCATAAATATCTTTTTGTTCTGTAGAAAATTTTCCATTAGCCGGAATTGTGCGTGTAATATCTGAAGCATAATTATTATATTCAGATCCCAAATCCATAACAACAACATCATTTTTCTCCAACTTTCTGTTACCGGCTTCGTAATGTAGTATTGTTGAATTTATTCCTGAACCAACAATTGATGGAAATGCAGTGTATTGGGCTCCATCTTTTTTAAATATGTATTCGATTATTGCAGCCAGCTCAATTTCCATAATGTTTGGTTTGGCTGCCTTCATTGCTTCAATTTGTGCTTCCGCTGTAATATCGCACGCAGTTTTTATCAATGAAATTTCTTCGGGACTTTTAATAACTCTCATCTCCGCAATAATCTTATTCACATTTAAGTTTTCTTTGTTCAGATTGCCATTCGCTTTTTTATATAAACTATCAATAAGTTTAACAAAATCTTTGTCGGAAGTATTAAGATAAATTTTATTTTTTCCTTTTAAATAACTGGTCAACGTTTTTTCAAACAAACCGATTCCAAAGGCAGTATCAGCGTCAAAATTTTTTATGGCACCTTCAATTCCAGATCTTGCGCCCATCCATGCTTCCATCATTAAATTTTTTTGGCGAACGAACATAACAAACTTTTTATTTTCCCCTGGAATTAATAGCAATGCTGAACCTGGTTCTTCAAATCCAGTTAAATAATAGAAATCACTATTTTGTCTAAACTGAAAATCAACATCACCATTTCTGTTGGCAACCTTTGCCCCTTTAATTATGGCAATCCCGCCATCCATTTTACTAAGAAGAGATTCTCTTCGATTTTTAAAAGTGGTTTTATCGCTTAATTGAGGATAATAGTTGATAAACGGAATGATGATTAGAAAATTTAAAATCACCAAAAAAGGATTGACCGGATTTCTATTCCACATTTTATTTTCCTAAAAATTTACCAATAACGAATAATTTTTGAATCATATTTAATGAACTCATTGTTTAAAATCCATATAAATATTCTATTGATTAGTATAATATTTTCAAAATTATTTTGAATAGTAAAGAAAAATTTTAAAATTGTGGTGTAACAAATATTTAATTGCTAATGGATTTTAAAGATTACTACAAAATATTGGGAGTGGGTAAAACCGCTACGCAAGATGAGATAAGGAAAGCTTATCGCAAGTTGGCTAAACGTTTTCATCCGGATAAGAACCAGGGGGATAAATCCTCCGAAGAGAAGTTTAAGGAAATTAATGAAGCTAATGAAGTGCTTAGCGATCCTGATAAAAGAAAAAAATATGATCGATTAGGTTCAAATTGGAATAATTCTCAATTTGCAGGCAGCGACTTTGATAATTGGTTTAAGAATCAATCATCTTCCAGAAATAAAAGTTCTGACTTTTCAGGAAATTTTAAAGATATTTTTGAAGATTATGGCGGATTTTCTGATCTGTTCGAAAATTTTATGGGTGGTAGAACAAGAACATCGCGTGTGCGGGTGCGTAAAGGTGCTGATTATGAAGCAGCACTTCATATTTCTTTGGAAGAAGCTTTCTCTGGAATAGAAAAACAGATTACCGTGGATGGTAGAACTTTGAAAGTGAAAATTAATCCTGGAATTGAAGACGGGAAAAAACTTCGATTGAAAAATCAGGGTGCCTCTGGCTTAGGTGGCGGTGATAAGGGTGATTTATATTTAACTATTCATATTGGTAAACAATCGTTGTTTGAAAGAAAGGGGAATGATCTTTACCTTACATTAAACGTCGATTTGTTCACTGCAATACTTGGTGGAAAAAAACAAATAAAAACTCTTGATGGAAAAACGATTAGTATCGATATTCCGAAAGAAACAGAGAATGGAAAATTATTAAGGATTAAAGGAATGGGTTTTAGGGATTATGATAATAATTCATTTCGTGGTGATTTGTTTATCAAAATTAACATAACTATTCCCCAAAACTTGTCTCATGAAGAAATTAAGTTATTCAATAAATTAGCTGAATTGAGAAAGGGAAAACTAAATTGATATTTAATATTCACAATTTTTAAGTTTCGCCAAGATATCTTTAACACTTACTAATTGTTTTCCTTCTTCACAAAAAACGGTCTTGTAAAAGTTACACTCTAAGCAATTTCCATATTTAACAGCAAATGTTCCTTGAATTTTGCCACCACAAAAAGTACCTGAAATTGGCCAGCAACATCTACCGCCATTTTGCCCTGAATTTATTCCATTCAAACGCACTTCTGTGGAAGCAGGACATTCCCGATAATCTTTTACCTTTACTCCACCAGGTTGCCGCCCACAATTTTTAATTTCCCAGCAATTAGATTTTGCCATCATTTAATTCCGTATATATAACTAAAGTCTATTATCGATTAAAAAGTAAAAAATTTTAGCACGCGAATAATAAGATTTAAATAATACCTGCCCGCCAATCAAATTTAGAAAAGCAATCAAGTTTGATTGTAAAACATCTCCTTTATAAATAAAAATAATTATCAGTTTTTAAGTTTTGCCAAAATATCTCTTACACCCATTAGCTGTTTTCCTTCATCGTTTAGAACGGATTTATAAAAAGCACATTCTAAACAATTACCAAGTTTAGTAGCAAAGGATCCCTGTACTTTACCACCGCATAAAGTGCCAGTAATTGCCCAGCAAGATCTTCCACCATTTTTCCCCGAATTAATATCATTCAACCGCACTTCAGTTGAAGCTGGGCATATTCCAAAATCTTTAATTTTTATGCCACCAGGCTGCCGCCCGCAATTTTTTATTTCCCAACAATTTGATTTAGCCATGTATAACTCCGCATTTATAGTTAAGTAAATTATCGAGTAAAAAGTATAAAAATTAAGTACTGGAATAAGTACACTGAAAGAACATTCCTTTGTTATTCAATTTGAGGAAAATACGCAGGAATTAGATTGTAAAATATCTCATTTAAAATTTATATATTTCCCCATCAGAAATTTACAGCTATATGAAAATTATAGATAAACAAGAAATATATTTTGAAAAGTTTAGAAGTAATATAGTCGGGTATAATCAACACTTCCAAACCCCTTTTGGTAAAAAAAGAATTGTATATGCCGACTGGATTGCCAGTGGCAGGTTATACAAACCCATCGAAAGAATAATGCTGGAAAGATTCGGTCCGTTTGTTGGCAACACACATTCGGAATCAAGTATAACCGGTTTAACAATGACAAGAGCTTACCATGCTGCTCACGAAATGATTAAGAATCATGTAAATGCAGGAACTGACGATGTAATAATAACCGCCGGATTTGGAATGACTACTGTTATTAATAAATTCCAACGCATTTTAGGACTTGCGGTACCAGAACAAGTTAAGGATTGCATAAATCTAAAAGGGGACGATAAACCGGTTGTTTTTCTTACACACATGGAACATCATTCAAATCATACTAACTGGCTTCCAACTCTGGCAGAAGTAGTTGTACTAGAACCGGATGCTGATGGTTTAGTTGATCTTAACAAACTTCATCATCAATTAAACAAATTTAAAAATAGAAAAATTAAGATTGGTTCTTTTACTTCTTGTTCAAATGTTACAGGTATTCGAACTCCATATCATCAAATGGCAAAATTGATGCACGAATATGGAGGCGTTTGTTTTATTGACTTTGCTGCTTCTGCACCTTATGATGAAATCAATATGCATCCTAAGGACCAACTTGAAAAATTAGATGCAATATTTTTTTCACCGCACAAATTTTTAGGTGGACCAGGAACACCAGGCGTAATAGTATTCGATTCTAAACTTTATGATAGAAAAACTCCGGATCAACCTGGGGGCGGAACTGTTGATTGGACAAATCCATGGGGAAAATATAGATTCCTGAATGATATTGAAATTAGGGAAGATGGAGGAACACCTGGATTTCTTCAGACAATTAAAGCTGCTTTATGTATACAGCTTAAAAACGAAATGAATGTGAAAAATATGCAAGTAAGAGAAAAGGAATTATTGAAAATTGCTTTCAAAGAATTTAAAAAAATTCCCAGTCTTCATATTCTTGCCAATAATGTAGAAGAGCGAATGGGAATTATTTCATTCTATGTAGAAAATGTTCACTATAATTTAGTTGTAAAGTTATTAAATGATCGATATGGTGTTCAGGTTAGGGGCGGTTGTTCTTGCGCTGGAACTTATGGGCATTATTTGCTTCATATCGGTCCGCAGCTTTCTAAAAAAATAACAACCCAAATTGATCATGGAGATCTATCGGCAAAACCGGGCTGGGTTCGCCTATCTCTCCACCCAACTACAACAAATGATGAATTATTTTTTATAACAGGTGCAATTAAAGAATTAGTTGAAAATATTGATAAATTAAAAGCGGATTATCAATATTCTCCAACCAAAAATATATTTTACAATATCAATTCAAGGGAGGATAAAGTTCAATCAAATAAACTTTTTAATTTAGATTAATACCGCTTCCAGTTTAACAAAAGAATATTCAAGCTAGAAGTTATGTAAAGCGAAAAATTTGGTTCTATGTAATTTATATTGTTGCTTAATTATATTTTGATGTAATGATAAATGTTTGCCCGATTATTGTGAATAAAATCAAAAGAGATTTTCTATGCTTAACGTAAATTGTACTCAATTATTTAGATTTGTTTTAGCTTATTTAATTTTCTTTGAATTTTGTCGATAATTCAATACAAAACTCAAAAGAGAGGGGTTTATGAATAATATTTCTCTAACTATCGAAGAATTATCTGCGGAAAATGAATTTCTTAAAGAGAGAATCAGATATTTAGAATCAGCCTATCCTGGTTTTCCAAAAATCAATCAACCAATTAATATTAGTGAGGATTATAAGTCATTAGGCAATATTTTAACTTTAATGTGTAATGACCTTCCAGATATGATCTGGGTTAAGGATTTGGATAATAATTATATCTTCACTAACAAAGCGCTTTGTAATAAATTGCTGATGGCAAAAAGTACAGATGAACCAATTGGAAAATCAGAATCCTTTTTTGTTGAAAGAGAAAAAGCTTTGCATCCCGCGAATGCGAATTGGTATACTTTCGGAGAAATTAGCGAGGAATCAGATTCCAGGGTAATGAATAGTAAAAAGTTAGAAAGATTTGAAGAATTTGGTAATGTTAAAGGCGAATACTTATTTCTTGATATTTACAAAGCTCCGTTGGTTGATGATCTTGGAAATATTATTGGAACGATTGGATGCGCAAGAGATAATACAAATGAAAAGAAATTAGAAAGAGAATGTAAACTTGCCAAATTAGCATTAACTGAAATTGAAGATCAATATCGGGTAACATTAAAAGCAATTCCTGATTTAATGTTCAGAATTAATCTGGCAGGAGTATTCGTCGATTTCCATGCAAACAATACTGGCGAATTAGCCCTTCCCAAGGAAAAAATAATTGGAGCAAATATAAAAGATATTTTTAACTCCGATCTTTCCGAAAAAATATTAGGATTGGTAAAACTTTGTATAGAATCCGGGAATAATGAAGTGCTGGAATATAGTATGAATCTTGCCGGCAAGACCAATTTTTATGAATCGCATATTGTTAAAGCCGGGCAAAATGAAGTTTTGGCAGTTGTTAGGAACATTACCACAAGAAAAAAAACTGAGATCACGCTGGAAAATGAGAGAGATGAAATGCTTTATCTATTTGATAGTTTAAGTGAGCTAATATACGTGGCGGATTTAAATTCCCATGAAATACTTTATACAAATCCGTTTACTCAACGACTAGTTAAATCTGAGGCTATTGGAAAAAAATGTTATAAAATTTTGTATGGATTTGATTTACCATGTAAATTTTGCACAAATGCAAAGATCAAAGAACTTAATGGCGAACCTTACCAGTGGGAATTCCACAACCATTTGCTTGGTAAAGATTATCTTATTACCGATAAAATAATCAGATGGCCCAATGGTAAAGATGTTCGATTTGAAATTGCGATTGATATTTCCCATAGAAAAAATGCAGAAAAGGAAATTATAATTGCAAAGGAAAAAGCAGAAGATATGAATCGCCTGAAGAATAGTTTTCTTGCTAATATGAGTCATGAACTGCGTACACCACTAATTGGCGTAATGGGTTTTGCTGAATTACTTTCAACTGAGCTTGTTGATCCGGAATTAAAAATGCGTGCTGATATGATTCACGAAAGTGGGCAAAGATTACTTGAAACGCTAAATCTTGTTCTCGATCTTTCTATTATCGAAGCGAATAAACTTGAATTAGAACTAAAGAAAGTTAATGTTTCTCAAATTGTACAAGAATCAATAGAAAAATTTCAGGAGTATGCCAGGAAGAAGAACTTATACCTTAGAACAACCATTAAAAATGAAATGTTGTTTGCTTATCTTGATGCAAAAATATTTTTACAGGTGCTATCTAATCTTTTAAATAACGCGATTAAGTACACAGAAACCGGCGGGATTAATTTAGAAATTGTAAAAGAAAATTATGAGGGAAATGAGTTTGCCGTTATTCGTGTTATAGATACTGGAATCGGAATTCCTCCGCAGAGTATGGATATTATATTTGAACCCTTTAGACAAGTAAGCGAAGGTTATAACCGGAAGTTTGATGGTTCGGGCTTAGGTTTAACTATTACAAAAAAGTTTGTTCAGTCTATGAATGGTTCAATTGATGTTGAAAGTAAAGTAGGTATTGGTTCTATCTTTAAAATAAGTTTTCCAATCATAGTTTCTAAACCTGATTCTTTAGGTCCAATCAAAATAGTAAAGCAAAAACAACAACCAGCAGAAATTTCAAATATCGCTAAAAGAAGAAGCATTCCTGCACTTCTTTTCGTAGAAGATGACGAGATTAATCGCTCAGTTGTTAAACTGTTTCTAAAGGATTCCTATCATCTCGATTTTACTTCTACCGGTGAAAACTCAATTGAAATGGCGCAAAAGAAAAAATATTCCGCAATTCTTATGGATATAAATCTTGCCGGTAAAATGAATGGGCTTGAAGCAGCAAAGGAAATAAGAAAACTAAATGGTTACCAGGACATTCCTATAATTGCCATTACAGCTTGTGCTATGGTTGGTGACAGGGAGAGAATTCTTAATGAAGGTTGCACGCATTATTTATCTAAACCTTTTTCTAAAGATAAAATTGTTAAATTAGTTGATAAAGTGTTGGACTAAAATTCCAATCTTATAAAATTAACAACTGATTGCTCCAGATAAACAATTGGTGACTACAACATAAATTTCTCTCAATAGAATTTTCTGCTATACGCTAAGCCCAATAATAGTTTTAATTTCATTTTTAGAAAATTATATTCATTAATACTTTCCAATTGCACCTTGGGCTGGAAAATATTTTGTACTGCTTTAAAATAAATGTTATTTTTAGAACACAATAAAAATTTAAAGAAAACATGAAAGCGCTATTATTAGAAAATATTCATCCGTTTGCAGAAGAAATTCTTAAAAAAGATGGAATTGAGATTGAGAGTTTGTCTAAAAGTTTGCCAGATGATGAACTGATTGAATCATTAAAAAAGGTACAGCTTTTAGGAATTCGTTCAAGAACACAAATTTCAAAAAAAGTTCTGGAAAATTCACCAGACCTGCTTGCCATTGGTGCGTTTTGCATAGGAACAAACCAGATTGAACTGGAAGCAGCATCATTAAATGGAGTTGCAGTTTTTAATGCACCGTATAGTAATACCCGCAGTGTAGCAGAAATTGTTATTGCTGAAATTATTTTCCTTATAAGGAAATTATATGATAAAATATACAAAGCCCACCAGGGAATTTGGGATAAATCAGTAAATCACGCTCACGAAGTCCGTGGAAAAAAGCTTGGGATTATTGGTTATGGAAATATAGGCTCACAGGTTTCTATGCTTGCGGAAGCAATGGGCATGACTGTTTATTATTACGATGTTGTTGATAAACTAACAATAGGAAACGCAACCCGCTTATCTTCACTTGAAGAGCTTTTTAAAATTGCTGATGTAATAACAATTCACGTTGACGGAAATCCTAATAATGTAAAATTGATTGGAGAGAAAGAATTTGATCTGATGAAGGATGGAGTAATTGTTTTAAATCTTAGCCGTGGCTTTGTTGTTGATGTTGAAGCGTTGAAAAATAATATTGTATCTGGTAAAATAGTTGGTGCTTCTATTGATGTTTTTCCGGAAGAACCCAAAAGTGCTGATGAAAAATTTTATTCTCCATTACAAAATCTTCCAAACGTTCTATTAACCCCGCATATTGGTGGTAGTACGGAGGAAGCGCAGTACAATATAGCGGAATTCGTTTCTAATAAGATGATTGAGTATCTCCGAACCGGAAGTACTTATACAAGTGTAAATTTTCCTAAAATTCAATTACCTTCAATGTCAGATTCTCACCGGTTGCTTCATGTTCATAAAAATCTACCAGGCGTTCTTTCGCAAATCAATACCATCTTTGCAAGAAATTCTGTTAACGTAGAATCACAATTCCTCCGAACAAATGAGTTGATTGGTTACGTGATTGCCGATGTAGACAAAAATTATAACGATTCACTTATGGGTGATCTTGAGAAAGTAGCTCACACAATAAAGTTAAGAATACTATATTAATATTCATGGTTTCCCAAATTCCAAAAGAATCGGTTGAATATTGTGGTTATTATCAATCACCGGTTGGTGTTATAGAAATTATATCCTCAGAAACCAGCATCATTTCCATATCGTTCCTGCGAAATGATAAATCTAAACCAGAAAATAAAAATGACATTCTTGATTATTGTATTGTTGAGTTGGATAAATATTTCAAAGGTGAGTTGACTGAATTCTCAAGCAGGTTAAGTTTAGGTGGAACAATTTTTCAGCAAAAAGTATGGAAGGAATTAATGAAAATTCCGTTTGGACAAACCATATCATATTTGGATTTAGCCAAAAGAACAGGTGATATAAAAGCTGTACGGGCAGTTGGATTGGCGAACGGTAAAAACAAAATTCCTATCATCATTCCGTGTCATCGCGTTATTGGGAGCAATGGAAATCTAATAGGTTATAGCGGAGGGTTGTGGATTAAGGAATGGCTGTTAAATCATGAAAGAAAATTTTCATCGAATCAAGAAACAGGAAACCAATTAAACCTTTTTTGAAATAAATTCACCCGTTCCTTTTCCGTCTTCTTTTTTTTGCGGCTGGGGATAGATCGATTAACACTGCAATTATTAATCCTGCAATTGGAATTGTTCCCCAAGAATTATCATACCACTGAAAAACCACGCTGTACCAAAGAAGAGTTGTTGGAAGAAAAATGAATCCAATAATTGGCCAAAGCAAACTGGAAAAAACACCATCGAACCAGTGACTAAAAAACCAGAGTAAAACAACAATGATCCTGGGAGCAAAAAATGAAAAAATAAAAAGTATTATAGCCATCTTAACTCCTTTAAGATATTTGGAAGATTATCTTTTACTTTGCACAAAAATAATACAACTTTAATTTGATAGTTTCAATGCTGCATTTTATAGTTTTTATGGAATTTTGAAAACTTAAAAATTTTTTATAACTTTGTAACAGTATTATGAAGACCAAATCAGTAAATATTATTAGTTCTGTTAAACCGATGATTCATCATCATCATTTAAATTTCCCACTTGGTGGTGTCGGTTTGTTTTAAGTAAAGTTCAATACGCAAAATAGAAAGCCCCGACACAAAATCGGGGTTTTTTAGTTTTAAACACTTTGAGGAAAGAAAAATGGAAAATGGAAATCTTAAATTAGCACTTCAGAAAAAAGGCAGGCTTTCGGATAAATCTCTTGAACTTCTTAGACATTGCGGCTTGGATATAGAAACTTATTCGGAAAGATTGATAGTTTCTGCGCGTAACTTTAAAATTGATTTACTTTTCCTCCGCGATGATGATATACCTGAATACGTTCAGGATGGTGTAGCTGATATTGGTATTGTTGGTGAAGATGTTTTATTTGAAAAGCAGGCGGAAGTTATAATTAATGAAAAACTTGGATTTGGAAGATGCCGGTTGATGATTGCAGCACCGAATGATTCCGTTCCGGATTCAATTAAGGCATTGTCCGGAAAAACAATTGCCACATCTTATCCAAACATTTTAAAAAAATATTTAAACGAAAACTTAATTAATGCTAAAGTAATTGAAATCAGTGGATCGGTGGAAATTGCTCCTTCGCTTGGTGTGGCTGACCTGATTTGTGATATTGTTTCCACCGGTACAACCTTAATGATGAATAAACTTAAAAAATCATTTGTTGTTTTTGATTCTGAAGCTGTTTTAATTTCCAATAAAAGTTTAAAAGAAGATGACGAAAAATTCCAAACGCTTAACAATCTTTTAATAAGAATCCGTTCGGTTTTATTAGCCAAAAATTCTAAATACCTGATGATGAATGTACCTAAAGAATCACTTACAGAAATAATTAATGTTATTCCTTCGCTAAAAAGTCCAACTGTACTTAGCTTAGCTGATGGTAATTCTCTGGCGGTTCATGCGGTTATTCCATCGGATCAGTTCTGGAAGATAGTTGGTGACCTGAAAAATGCCGGAGCATCAGGAATTCTTTTATTACCTATTGAGAATATGATAATATGAAAACTTACGAACTTAAAAACCTGAATCCTGAAGAGCGGGAAAAACTACTTAAACGACCGGCAATAAATCTTGATGACACGTTAAGTATTGTTAAACCAATTCTAAGCGACATAAAAGAAAATGGATTGCAAGCTGCATTAAAGTACGCTGAACTTTATGATGGCTTTTCTTCAGACGATATTCTTGTTTCAACTAAAGAATTTGAATCTGCAGAAATTAACCTGGACGAAAAAATTAAAGATGCTATAAAATCAGCGGCACGCAATATTGAATTTTTCCATCGTAATCAAATTCCAAAAGATTATGAAGTTGAAATGATGCCCGGAGTTCGCTGTTCAAGAGAATTCAGAGCAATTCAGAATGTAGGTTTGTACATTCCTGGTGGTAACGCTGTTCTTCCTTCAACAATGCTTATGCTTGGTATTCCAGCAAAGCTTGCTGGTTGCAAAAGAATTGTTGTCTGTTCACCGGCAAAAGATGGTAAAATAAATAATGCTTTACTTTTTGCAGCCAAGTTAATTGGAATAAATGAATTTTATAAACTTGGCGGAGCGCAGGCAATTGGATTGATGGCTTACGGAGATGCCAACTTCAAAAAAGTTGATAAAATATTTGGTCCTGGGAATCAGTACGTAACAGCGGCAAAACTTCTTGTAAGTATTGATTTATCCGGTTGCACAATAGATATGCCCGCTGGTCCAAGTGAAGTTTTAATAATTGCTGATGAAAGTGCAAACCCGGCTTTTATTGCTGCCGATCTGCTTTCGCAGGCAGAGCATGGAAGTGATTCCCAAGTAATTCTCATCAGTAATTCGTCTTTAATTATTCAGCAGGTTCAAGTTGAGATTGCTGAGCAAATAAAAGGTTTATCACGTCAAAAATTTGCTGCTGATTCCCTCAATTCATCTTTCTCCTTACTTGTTGAAAATATTGATGATGCATTTTTGTTTTCAAATGAATATGCTCCTGAGCATTTAATCCTTCATATTAATATGGCGGAAAATTATAAAATGAATGTGATTAATGCCGGCTCAATATTTCTGGGAGAGTACTCACCGGAAAGCGCTGGCGATTATGCTTCAGGAACAAATCACTCATTACCGACTTATGGTTATGCAAAATCAATTAGCGGCGTTTCAGTAGAGAATTTTATGAAATCAATAAGTTTTCAAAAATTAACAAGAAGAGGCTTGAAGGGATTAGCAAATACAGTAGAAACTTTAGCGGAAGTGGAAATGCTTGGTGCGCACAAAAATGCTGTTACAATAAGGATAAAGAAAAATGATTGAAAACTTAGTTAGAGAAAATATCAGGAAGTTGAAACCTTATACTTCAGCGAGAGATCAGTATTCGGAAGGTATCCTGCTTGATGCAAATGAAAATGGATTAGGTACAACAGTTGAAGAATTTGCATTTCTTGAATTAAACAGGTATCCGGATCCCCATCAAAAAGAATTAAAAAAAGCTGTGGGGAATTATTACAATATTCAGAAAGAATCTCTTTTCTTTGGTGTTGGTTCAGATGAAATCATCGATCTTTTGATTAGAATATTTTGTGAACCAACCAAAGACAAAGCAATGATTCTTGATCCAACTTACGGAATGTACAAAGTTGCCTGCGATATAAATAATGTTGAAACCATTTCCATCGATTTGAATCCCGACTTTCAAATTGATTTGGATGCTGTTAAGGCAAACTTTAATTCAACAATTAAAATGTTATTTCTTTGTTCACCAAATAATCCAACTGGAAATCTTTTAAACAGGGAAGACATATTGAAACTATGTTCAATGTTCAATTCAATTGTTGTGGTTGATGAAGCATATATTGACTTTGCAAAAGATAATACGCTAATTCAGGATGTAAAAAATTTTCCTAACCTTGTAATTCTCCGGACTTTTTCTAAAGCCTGGGGCTTGGCAGGGATAAGGCTCGGTTTCTGCATTGCCAATTCGGAAATAATTAATTTCTTGTTTAAAGTGAAAGCACCCTATAACATTAACACGCTTACCCGCTACGCTGTTTTAAAAGCGATTGAAAATAATAAAAAGAAAGACGAATTTGTAATGCGCCTGATTTCTGAAAGAGAAAGAGTTAAATTTGAATTGCAGAAAATATCCGGTATAAATAAAATATTTCATTCTGATGCAAACTATCTTTTATTCACGTGTAAGAATGCAAAACGAATACAGAAAAAATTAGCTGACGAAGGAATAATAATCAGAGACAGAAGCTCTTACCGGATGCTTGAGGATTGCCTGCGTTTATCAATTGGAACAGTAGAAGAGAATAATAAATTTTTGGAAGCAATAAAGAAGTTGTTATGAATAAAGTAACCATTGACAAGAATTTTTTCGATTTCAATTTGCAAGAAGCTTCCGGTTTAATAAGCGGATTGAAGAAACTTGCACAGAAAAATTTTGTAATTGAAGTTAAAGACTTCGAACCGGATGAGTTGATGAAAAAAATTTTATTGAGCGAAGGAATTTCGATTAATCAAAAACTGGAAAAAGAAAGCTCATTCAAAGCAAAATATTTTATAAGCAAAGCTGAGCAAAAACTTAATGATTATAAAACCATCGTTGTTTCCCAACAGTCAGAAATAAAATCCTTTGAGCAGGCAATTGAAAAAATCAACAGTTCGTTAAGAACAGCATCCGTAAATCGTGTTACAAAAGAAACAGATATTAAGATAAAACTTTCGCTTGATGGCGGCGCAAAATCGAAAATAAAAACCGGTGTTGGCTTTTTCGATCATATGCTTGAACAGATAGCCAAGCATGCAAATATCAATTTGAACATAGCTGTTAAAGGTGATCTTGAAGTAGACGAACATCATACAGTTGAGGATGTTGGGATTGCACTCGGTACTGCTTTGAACGAAGCGCTTGGTGATAAGAAAGGAATTAAACGCTATGGTTTTTTTCTTCCAATGGATGAATCGATTGCCAGATGTGCAGTTGATCTTGGTGGAAGAAGCAGTTTGAATTTTAAATGCAAATTTAAACGCGAAAAAGTCGGTGACTTTCCAACAGAATTAACCGAAGAATTTTTCAGAGGATTGGCTTCCGGGCTTAAAGCAAATATTTTTTTGCGAGCAAAAGGTAAAAATGATCATCACAAAATTGAAGCAATGTTTAAAGCATTCGCCAAATCGTTGAACGAAGCTTGCAGAATTGATGAACGAAGTGAAGGAAGTCTTCCATCAACAAAAGGAGTTATATGATTGCGCTGATTGATTACGGAGCGGGAAATACGGCTTCGGTGGCTAATGCACTTAGAACTCTAAAACAGGAATTTATTCTAACCAATAGTGAGGTGGAAATTTGCAAAGCAGATAAAGCAATCTTTCCTGGTGTGGGAGAAGCATCGTATGCTATCAGACAGTTGCATAAATATAATTTGATCAACCTTCTCCGGATAATCAAACGCCCCATCCTTGGTATATGTCTTGGTATGCAGTTGCTGGCAGATTATTCTAAAGAAGGAAATGTTTCTTGTCTCGGAATAATTCCAGGCATAATTGAAAAGTTTGATTCTTCAAAAGTAACAGTTCCACATATGGGTTGGAACGAAGTATTTCAAATCAAAAAAAGTCCGTTGTTCGATGGAATAAAGGATGGAGAATTCTTTTACTTTGCACATTCCTATTTATTTTCTTTAGGTGAAAGTACAACTTCTAAAACAAATCATGGAATCGATTTTTCTGCTTCAGTCGAAAAGGAAAATTACTTCGGTGTGCAGTTTCATCCGGAAAAATCTGGTGATGCAGGATTAAGAGTTCTAAAGAATTTTATTGAATTATGAAGAGCGTGATCTCAAACTTGATCTTAATTGTTCTCTTAATCTTACTCAGCATTTTCTTTTGAAAAAAGAGTAAGAACAAGATTAAGAGTAAAACATAATCTTTCTTTTTTTGTAAGAATAAATAAATATTTTTTAATAACTATGATAGTAATTCCAGCAATAGACATATTTCAAAACAAAATTGTCCGTCTTCGGCAAGGAGAATTTGACAAAATTGAATACTATCCAAATTCGCCATTACACCAGGCAAGGATTTTTGATGAATTCGGATTTGAGTGGTTGCACCTGGTTGATCTTCTTGGTTCAAAATCCGGAGAAATATCTGTTAAAGATTTAATTGGAGAAATAAAATCTGAAACCAATTTAAAGATTGAGTTTGGAGGTGGAGTTAGAAATAGTGAAAATGTTTCTGAACTTTTATCTTTGGGAGTTGATAAAGTAATTATCGGTTCTCTATCTATTCAAAATAAAAATGAGTTTGTAAAGATTACTGAAAAATTTGATGTTGAAAAAATTATTGTTGCCGCAGATGTTAAAAACGAAAAAGTAGTTATAAAAGGTTGGACAGAGCAAACATCTATCTCCATCTTTGATCATATAGAATATTGTAAAGAAATTGGAGTAGTAACTTTTTTGTGTACAGATATATCAACAGATGGAATGTTGACAGGTGCAAACAGAACACTTTATGAGAAAATTCTTAAGAAAGAACCGGGAATTAAATTAATTGCTTCCGGTGGCATTAAAGATTTACAAGATGTAATTGCTGTAAAAAACACAAATATATTTGGCGTTGTAATTGGAAAAGCAATCTATGAAAATAAGATTGATTTGAAGGAGCTGGTAAAAATTGGTAAGTAAAAGAATCATCCCTTGCCTTGATGTTAAAGATGGAATTGTTGTAAAAGGAACAAACTTTGTCAATCTTGTAGAAGCCGGAGATGCAGTTGATTTAGCAAAAAGATATGTTCTGGAAGGTGCAGATGAATTAGTATTCCTGGATATAACTGCTTCGGTGGAGAAAAGAAAAATATTAATTCATCTTGTAGAAGAAGTTGCACGCGCTATTCAAATTCCATTTACAGTTGGTGGTGGCATTACTGATTTATACGATATTGAAAATTTATTAAAAGCCGGCGCTGATAAAGTATCATTAAATTCTTCTATTGTTAAAGATCCTTCGTTAATTTCCAGAGCCGCAAAGCAAGTTGGCAGCCAGGCTGTAGTTGCTGCTATTGATGTTAAATCAGTTAATGGTAAGTATAAAGTATTTGTTAAAGGTGGAAGAGAGGAAACAGAATTGGAAGGTTTTGAATGGTGCTGGCGTGCAGCCGATTTAGGTGCTGGAGAAATTCTTTTAACTTCGATGGATAAAGATGGAACCAAAAGTGGATATGACAATATATTTCTTAAAAAATTGAAAGAGTTGGTAAGCATTCCGGTCATCGCAAGCGGTGGAGCTGGAAGAAAGGAGGATTTCCTGGATACATTTAGAAAAACAGATGTTGATGCATGTCTTGCTGCAAGCCTTTTCCATTTTGATATTTTGAAAATAAGAGATTTGAAAAATTACTTGAATGAAAATAATATTAAAGTCAGATTATAAACAGTGGTGCTTGAAGCGGGATTCCAAACTTCAGTTAACATTTCCACTTTCCAACTCAAAGTATCCGAAAACCAGAATCAAAAAACTTAATAAAAAACTATGATTGAATTAGAACAACTCAATTTTGTAAAATTAAACGGACTAATACCGGCAATAGTAACCGATAATAGAAACGATAAAATTCTAATGCTAGGATTTATGAATAAGGAATCCTTACAAAAAACTATTGAAACAAAACTGGTTACGTTTTACAGCCGAACAAGGAAATCCCTTTGGGTAAAAGGAGAAACCTCTGGAAATTATCTTAGGCTGGTTGATATTAAAGCTGATTGCGATAACGATTCGCTGCTTGTTTCTGCGCTGACAGATGGTCCAACTTGCCACACAGGAGATTATTCTTGTTTTAATTTGGAAAAAACTGAATCGCTTGAATTCCTAACAACTCTTTTTAATTTGATTAAAAAAAGAAAAGTTGATCTTCCCCCAAATTCATATACGACTAAATTGTTTGAGGATGGCGAGAACAGAATCATTCAAAAAGTCGGGGAGGAAGCAATTGAAACGGTTATAGCGGCTAAGAATCACGATAAGAAAGAAATAATAAATGAAGTGTCTGACCTGATCTATCATCTCTTTGTTATGCTTGCAAATCAGGAAATAGAAATTTCTGATATTGTAAAGAATCTGCAGGACCGTCATATTAAATGATATTCAGAATTTGAATTTGGATCCGTTCATTTCCATTATTAACAAAGTATTACATTGTGATAGTGAGGCATCTTTAAAGTTATACAATTTCTTGTCCTCATCCGTAGCCTCCCAATTTTCAAATTCAAATAACTAATCCTTCATTAATGATTTATCTTTCATAAAATTTTTCCTTAATTTTACACAAAAATTTTACTGATTTTTCTTTTCAAAGGGCAATTCCATTGTTATTGATTGAAATTCTACCAAATAAATGCGATTACTGTGGCTGCTGTGTTGGCATTTGTCCGGAAGATGCCATTGAGCTGCAGGAATCTTCAATAAAAATAATTGAAGAGTTATGTACAAATTGTTCTAAATGCGTTTGGAGTTGCCCAATTGAAGTTTTAGTATTTAATAAAGAGAAAGCGAGCGGAATTAAAAGTGGATCCTAATTATGATGTAATTGTAGTTGGTGCTGGACCTGCGGGATCAGTAGCCGCAAGAGCAGCAGCCGAAAAAGGTTTATCCGTGTTAATGCTTGAGAAAGACAGAGATGTTGGTTATCCTGTGCGCTGTGGTGAAGCTGTTAGAAAAGATGGTATTGAAGAATTTATTGAGACCGATAAAAAATGGATTGCTGCGGAAGTAAATAAATTTTCCTTTAATCCACCCAGTGGAAAAGAAGTTGTTATTGAATTTAAAGAAAGCGGTTATATTCTTGAGCGAAGGATTTTTGATTATGAATTAGCAAAATTAGCTTCCCGAGCCGGTGCTGAAATTCTTACCAAAGCATATGTTAATGATTTAATTTTTAGTGATGGAAAAGTTTCCGGTGTAAAGTTCGAACATCTTGGAGAATTGAAAACCGCAACTGCAAAAATAATAATTGCTGCTGATGGAGTTGAATCGCGTGTTGGAAGATGGGCGGGAATAAAAACTTTTATTGATTTCCGCGATATGGAATCGTGCGTTCAGGTTACTGCATCAAATATTAAAGTTAATAAGGATACTTGTTATTTTTATTTTGGAAGCCAATTTGCTCCACACGGTTATTTGTGGGTTTTTCCAAAAGGAAATGATATTGCCAATATTGGAGTTGGAGTAAATGGAGCCGTTGGTAAAAAGAAATCAGCACTATCTTTTCTAAATGATTTTTTGGAATCCAGATATCCTACTGCTTCAATACTAACAACAGTAGCTGGTGGTGTTCCTTGTTCTGGTACGTTAGAAAAAATTTCTGCACCTGGAATATTGTTGGCTGGTGATGCGGCTCGACAGGTAAATCCACTTACCGGTGGTGGTATTGTTAGTGGAATGGTTGGAGGAAAACTTGCCGGAAATATTGCTGCTGCAGCAATATTAAAAAATAATCTTGATCATATTCTTAGTTATGATGCAGCCTGGCAGGAAAAACTTGGTAAGAAACATAAAATCTATAATAAGCTTAAAGAAGGTATCTACAATTTTTCTGATGAGAAGTTTGAAAGTATAGCAAAATCTTTTATAAAGGTACCGGTTGAAAAAAGAACAATTGGAAGTATTTTTAGAGCTGCTCTTTTTGATCAGCCTTCTTTGTTAATTGATGTTGCAAAGGTGTTTATTTAGTAATGAAAAAAATTATTTTAGAACTGCTTAAAAGGAATTTTGATTTTATAAAAGATAATTGGGTTAACTCACTTCTTAAAATGTTCGATCAGAAATTAGCAGAAACCCAATTATCAATCTTCGTTGAAAGCACCATCCAGGCAATTATTAATATTGTAGAAAAGTCAGATTATTCATCCGCCGATAATAATATAATTGACATTTATAATCTTTTTGAAAAAACCAATTTTAACCTGCTGGAAGTAAGCCAGCTTTTTAATAATGGAAGATTATCAATCTTACACATAGTATCTAAAGAAAAAAATCCAAACTTCGATTCGATGCTTATAGTTGAGTACATTGATGAAATTATAGATCAGCTTTTTGCTCGTTACAGTATGCTTCGGCAGGAAGTTCAAATGAAAGAACTTTCCTTAGACAGAGATCGTCTTGCCCTCAAATTAGAGATTAACCAGCAGTATTTAAAAAATATTTTGCATACATCAGATGCGGCTATTATGGTTGTTGATCAAAATGAAAAATTTATTGCGTGGAGTAAAGGTGCTGAAAAAATATTTGGGTACACTGAAGATGAAGTTATTGGACAGCTATCCTCTCTACTATTACCTGATGAAGAAAAGTATGAAAAAGAGTTAAGTAAAATAATTGATGATGTATTGAAAAACGGGTATTCTAAAATTTCTGAAACTGAAAGGAAGACAAAGTTTGGTAAGATAATTCCAGTTGATTTGAATGTAACTAAATTGCCGACTAAAAATGGTGAGTACATTGGTAGAACAGTTATAATAAAAGATTTTACTGAAGTAAAAAAATTAAAACAGCAAATTGATCAGTCAGAAAAATTAGCAGTTATTGGTCAGTTAGCGGCTGGGGTAGCACACGAAATTGGAAATCCACTTACTTCAATATCATCAATTGTGCAATTGCTGCAAAGAAGAGCTAATGATGATTTCGTAAGCGAACAGTTAGCCAGCATCCGCTCAAACATTGATAGGATTTCCAAAATTGTACGAGAGCTTGTTGATTTTTCACGCCCACCTGGACAGGAAAGACTAATGATTCAGGTTACTGATATTATAAAAACTGCAATCGGAATAGTGAAATATGACAAGCGTGTAAAAAAGGTTCAGTTTGAAACCACACTGGATCCGAATCTTCCCAAAATAAATATTATTCCGGATCAAGTACTGCAGGTTTTTATAAATATTCTGATCAATGCTTTAGATGCGGTTGATGGAAATGGCAGAATTGATGTTAATTCTTCTCACGATAAGGAAAACGTTTTTATTAAAATCCAGGATGATGGATGCGGAATGGATAAAGAAACTATGTCTAAAATCTTTGATCCTTTTTTTACGACTAAGGAAGTAGGCAAAGGAACCGGGCTTGGGCTTTCAGTTAGTTATGGCATTATTAGAAAATTTAAGGGAGATATTTTGGTTCAAAGTGAATCTAAAAAAGGGAGTTGTTTTATAGTAAAACTTCCAATTAACCAAACAGTTCTGTAGAAATGCAAAGGCAGAGGAGAAGGTAAAGATCACTGAAAATATTTGTGCTTTACCTTAATCTTTTAAACCAGTGGAGCAAATAATGAATGCAAAAGTATTAATTGTTGATGACGAAAAAGTAATTAGAGATTCTTTAGAACTTTTACTTAAAGAAGAAGGATATAAAGCTGATACATCTGCTGATGGTGAAGAGGCTCTTATAAAGATGAAAGAGCTGAGTTATGACGTTGTTATCACTGACATCAAAATGCCAAAAGTGGACGGAATTGAATTGATGCAAAAGGCAAAAGATATTTCTCCAAATACTTTTTTTATAATTATGACTGCCTATGCTTCTGTTAATACAGCAATTGAAGCGCTTAGGCAGGGAGCTTATGATTACTTAATTAAACCAGTTGAATTTGATGATGTTATTCTTCGCTTAAAACGGTTAGTAACTTATAAAAATTTAGCGGCAGAAAATATTTCACTTAGACAAAGGCTTTCTTCCGAAACTGGCTTCCAGAATCTAATTGGTAAAAGCGAATCAATGAGAAAAGTTTTTGATCTTATCACACGTGTAGCAACTACAAATAGCAATGTTTTAATATCAGGTAAAAGTGGAACCGGAAAAGAACTGGTGGCAAAGGCAATTCATTATAATGGATTAAGAAAAGACCAAATATTTCTTCCAGTAAATTGCGGAGCTATTTCCGAAAATTTAATTGAAAGTGAATTATTTGGTCATAAGAAAGGGGCGTTTACAGGTGCAACAGAAGAGAAGATGGGCTTATTCAAAGTAGCTGATGGCGGAACAATTTTTCTGGATGAAATTGCGGACTTGCCATTAAACTTGCAGGTAAAACTTCTTAGAGTTCTGGAAGATCGGCAATTTATTCCTGTTGGCGGAACAAAAGCTGTAATAACAGATGTTAGAATAATTGCAGCAACAAACCAAAATCTTTTTGAAAAAGTTAAAGCTGGTGAATTTAGAGAGGATTTATATTACCGACTTAATGTTGTAGAAATAAAACTTCCAACATTGAATGAAAAAAGAGAAGATATTCCATTGTTAGTAAATCATTTTATAGAAAAATTTCGTATAGAAATGGGAAGAAAAATAATTGGTGTGGATAATGAAACCATGCGCCTTCTAATGAGTCACGATTGGCAAGGTGGAGTAAGAGAACTGGAAAACATTATTGAACGAGCAATTATTTTTGCAAAGGAAGAAATCATTACCGTTAATGATCTTTCCGATTATATTAAAGGAAGCAGTTTTAGTGATGCATTTCCGGATTCCCTTAAAGATGCTATGCGTATTTTTGAAAGGGAACATATCATTAAAACAATTAAAAAGTATGATTATGATAAGGAAGAAGCAGCAAAAATGCTTCAAATTGGTTTGTCTTCTCTATATAGAAAGATGGAAGAATTGGATATTCCAACAAAAGCTCCAAAGGATGTAGAACAGTAAGTTCTTCCTGCCGTTGGATATAAAACGATTCTTCTTTATATTTAAGCAGTAATTTTTAGAAAGGATTAAGGTTAGTAATGAAGTCAGGAATTCACCCAGTTTATAAAAAGGCAGTTGTAACTTGTGTATGTGGAAATACATTTGTAACGCGGTCAACAGCAGGCGATATTAAGCTCGAAATTTGTTCAAATTGCCATCCATTTTTTACCGGCAAACAAAAATTGTTAGATTCCACTGGTCGCGTGGAAAGATTTAACAAACGCTACGGCAAAAGCCTCGCAAAATAAATTTAGATTATTAATTTCTGACCTGCCTGTAAAAAGGCAGGTAATGGAATGAATTGGATTCGTCATCCAGCAATCTTTTTTACTTTAAACACAATTATAAAATTTTATTCCGCTTTGTTAAATAACTCCAATGAAAAATTATTTTCCATGGAAATACTCAATTCGGAATAAAAAACTGTAGCGGAATTTTTACTTATCGTTTAGAATTGAAATGCGAAATTTGGAAATAAGAAATAAAGTATCTGTAAAAGTTCAGAGTCACAATGCTATTCTTTAAACAGACTTCTTTTTTAGTTATATTTTTAATAATTGAAAAACTAAAAAGAGGGCATTATGCAGCTTTGCATTTTTGAAGATATTTATTTCGATAGACTCGAACCATTGATTTATTCCCGACCTGTGCACGATTTAATCTGTGGAATAAATTCGATAAGAGCCAAAATTTTACGCGCGTATCCTGGAGTTAAATACTCACTTCACACAAGACCATATTTGGATCAAGTAGTAAAATCCAAGAATCCAGCCGTTGCAGTTAACACAATAGAAGATAATGATTGCCTGTTTATAAATGGAAGAGTTTTAGCTCCACCAAATATGGAGGAAATAATTTCATTAAAAGAAAATGGCAATAAACTTTATTTAAATAAAGGAACCGTTATAGCTGCCAGAGTATCCGGAAAGAAATTGGAAGAATTGAAATCGAATCTTTCCGACTTATTTTCCAATTCCGATTTTGATGGATTTCCTACGGAGCAAGTTGATATAAAACATGTAGATTATATTTGGGATTTAGCAGCAAACAACAGAAGTGAATTTATTACTGACTATAATTGTTTGATAGAAAAGCAGAAAGAAAAAATTCTGGGTAAAGTTTACGATGGTGTTCATTTTATTGAAAAGGGAAATATTTTTATTGATGAAGGCGCAGAAATAAAACCCGGAGTTGTTTTGGATGCTTCCAAGGGTCCAATTTATATTGATAAAAACGCCGTGGTTGCAGCTAACGCCGTAGTTGAGAATTGTGTTTACCTTGGTGAATCCAGCCAGATAAAAAGTTGTGCAAGAATTTATGATAACGTTAGTATTGGTAGAATTTGTAAAATCGGCGGCGAAGTAGAAGATTCGATTATACTTCCATTCACTAACAAACAGCATTCTGGATTTTTAGGTCACGCTTATCTTGGCTCCTGGGTAAATCTTGGTGCTGATACAAATTGCAGCGATCTTAAAAATAATTATAGTACAATAAAAATTTATGTAAATGGAGATATAGTTGATAGCGGCACTCAATTCCTTGGATTAATTATGGGCGATCATTCAAAATCTGCAATAAATACAATGTTTAATACAGGAACCATTGTAGGATTTTCCTGTAATATTTTTGGAGCTGGATTTCCGGATAAATATATCCCTTCTTTTTCCTGGGGTGGAGTTGGTTCTAAAACCACATATGATTTATTAAGAAGCATCGAAACAGCCAATCGGGTTATGATTAGACGAAATCATGTTCTTAATGAGTACGATGAAAAACTATTTAAAAAAATATTTGATTTAACAGCAAAGGAACGAAGAAAACGTGGATACCCATATTGAGACTGAACCAGTTGATCCTCAGGGTTATCATCAACTGGATTTATATACCGGTGTAAGAGGAACTGCAGTTAAAGTTCTTAACAGAATTGATAGAACTGATGCTTATTTGGATAAGCTGCTTGATAGCGAAATGAAAAATACAGAATTGCATGGTCCAGATAAAGCTCTGCTTTTTGAAATTGTTCATGGTGTTTTAAGATGGCTTAATAAAATCGATTGGATTTTGAACGGCTTTTATAAAGGTGCATTTTCTAAATGCATTCCGAATGTTAAAAATGCTTTGCGAGTTGCTTTATATCAAATTTTATTTCTTGATAAAATACCGGATTATGCAGCAGTAAATGAAGCCGTAGAATTTGTAAAAAAAATGCAGGGACAAAAACCTGCCGATCAGGCAAACGCGGTTTTAAGAAATATAATTAGAAATAAGGAAGGAATTCGTTTTCCTGATCCTGGTGAAGATTTGGTCGGTTATTTCAGTACTTTTTATTCCCATCCAACTTGGTTAGTTAAACGATGGTTGAATTTTTTAGGAAAAGACCAAACCGAAGCATTAATGATTGCCAATAACGAAAAACCGACTTTAATTCTTCGGATCAATACTGACAAGGTTTCTATAAATGATTTTAAGGAATTACTAAAGTCTGTTGAGTTAAAATTTACTGAAGGAAAATTTCTAACGGATTTTGTAAAATTAAAAACGCTTACGAATATTGCTGGCTGGGAGTATTTTGATAAAGGTTATTTTTCTATTCAGGATGAAAGTACAGGTTTTCCTTGCCTGTTACTGGATGTGAAACCTAATATGAGAGTTTTAGATTTGTGTGCTGCCCCCGGAGGTAAAACTGCTTACTTATCTAACCTGATGAAAAATACCGGTGAAATTGTTGCAATCGATCGTTATGAAAGCCGGTTGAAAATATTAGAGAAAAATTTAGCTCGCCTTGGAGCAAAAAACGTAAAATTAGTTGAAGAAAATTCCCTTGAATTTAAAAGTGAAGAATTTGATAGAGTGCTGCTTGATGCTCCATGCTCTGGTTTGGGAACATTGTCCAAGAAACCGGATATCAAGTGGAAGAGAGATCTGTCCGATATTCGTAATCTTACTAAAATTCAATCAGATTTATTAAAATCTGCCGCTTCTTTGATAAAAATTGATGGAAGTATTGTTTATAGTACCTGTACAATTGAGCCGGAAGAAAATTTTGAAATTATTAAAAAGTTTCTTGCTGAGAATACCAATTTTACATTAGATAATGCAAAGAATTATTTACCTGAGGCGGTTATAGATTCCAACGGATGCGTTCAAACTTATCCTCATATTCACCAGCTTGATGGCTCTTTTGCTGCCAAGTTGGTTAGAGTAAGTTGATAATATATTTTAAAGCTCAACTTTTTTTATTTGTTTAATTGCTTAATTGTTTTCACTTTTTTGTTCCCAGGATAAAATTATAGACCACCTATAAACACTGAAAACTGATAACGGTTGACCGACAATAGAAAACCGCAGGAAGCCCGCAAAAAAAATGTTGCGTCAAATGTCAAATGCAAGAAGTCAAAAAGGAAATAGATCAACTATTCAATAATTTACTGTCTAACGTGCTTTGGTATCTGGTAAAAAATAGCAGGCTGAAACAATGCTTCAGCCTGCTTAAGCGGGATATTACTTAACTAGCAGCATCTTCTTCGTTGTTACAAATTCATTTGTTCTAAGCTCGTAGAAATAAATTCCGCTTGTAAGATTACTACCGTTAAATTCAATAGAGTATTTTCCTTCGTCTTTCCTTTCATCAACAAGAGTAGCTACTTCTTTGCCTAATACATCATAAATCTTTAAGGTTACCCTGCCAGCTTTAGGCATTTGATAATTTATTATTGTGGTTGGATTGAAAGGATTGGGGTAGTTTTGAAATAGTTCATAACTTTTAACAATTGCATTACCAGAAAAGCTAATCTCTTCACTTGTACCTTTTGGCAAGCCATCTGTTTTTTCATACTGTATGTCACTCACGTAGTATTCAGCATTTGTATTGCCCGCATTATCTGCTACTATCATAAGGTAGTATTCACCTTCCTTTATATTACTGCAATCAATATTAAAATTAACCTTACCGGAATCATTAATATTATTTTTATCTATCCATAAATCTCTGAACTTACCAACGGGTTTGTTATCATTTGCGGAGATCAGTTCAGTGTGGAAATTAAATTTAAGGTTTTCATTCTTCACCGCATCATCAAGTACCGTACTTACCCAATAATAAATGCTGCTGAATTGCAGTTTGCTCTCTTTATTCAAACTGAATTTATCAGTAGTCAGCACATTATTCAAATCGTCTGTTGTTTTTATTTGTGCGGCAGTATTAAAATCGCTGAACAAAATATTTTCACCGTCAAGTTTTATATTTTCAAGATAGTATACAATTTCAGTTTTACCAATAGATATAACTGCCTTACGCCCAAAAACTAAATCAGGATTTGTGCTTTCTTTCTGAAGAGTTAGAAAATTATATGTAAGCGGATTGACAGCATAAGGAGCTGAACCACCGGAGTTAAATATAACCGCTTTCATAGCAGAAAAACTGGTGCCGTTGCTTATATGAAATAAACCTGTTGAAGGTAAAGTTGTAACAGTGCCATAAACACCTGAAACAAGTTTTATAAACTGAGTTCTGTTTCCGTATGTATCCCACCATCCTATAACAGCATCTTCCGTAGTACCAGATTTTGTGTTGTTGTTTGTGTAATTCATAAAAGAACCGACCTGCTGGAATGTACTCCAGCTTCCACCGTATGGTCTTCTTCTTATAAAGCAGTTTGTTGTAGAAGGTACATTGCCAGTCCAGCTTACAATAATATTACCAACATTTTGGGAAATGGATGGATATAAAGCACTGGTTGCGCCGCTACCGGTTGATATTGTAGCACTCTCCTGTGAACCATATGCTGAATTTATTCCCCAGCCAAAATATTTAACTTCAGTTGTTCCCTGTTGATAAGCTAAATAATATTTACCGCCACCAGAACCATAAACTGT